>CAYNHJ010000089.1:0-3144 GCA_964397125.1 uncultured Candidatus Peribacteria bacterium | reverse complement strand
AATTTTTTCTACATCTCATCATTTACACAAACTAATAATCTCTCTTTTTATAGATGATCTTACTTGTCATCTTTGAGTTTCATAATTTTTCCATTCATTTTGATATAAATCTAAAATTTCCTTAATCTTACTATACAAATTTTTAACTGCTTGTTGCAATTTTTTAGTATTTTTCACTCTTAAAGTTTGTGATAACTTTTCAAAAAGTTTATATTCTTCATCTGTAAGACCAGATTTTAAAACTAAATCTTCTATCGTATTTATTTTGTCATAAATATCTTTCAACTCCTCTATTATTAAAATCAAATCTTCTTGTGAATTATATTTTTCAATAATTTTCTTTAATTTCTCTGCTAAATCTTTAGCTGTAATAGTTTTATTTTTCAACTTAGATATCCTCCGATCAATATAATTTATTAAACTTTCTGTTTCCAATTTTTGCTCCTGTTTTGGTAATTTCTTAATTTTTTCTAACTGGGTTTTAAAATCTTTTTCTAATTTTTTATCAAACAACCTGCTAACCGCTGTATTTATTTTAACATTTTTGATATCAATATCTTCTACTTTTACTGATTTGTTAACTAATTCGTTAATTTCATTTTTTAAACTATCAATATCAACATATCCAGCTTTTGCTAAACTTGTATAAATAATTTTCAAAATTTTAATAACATCTCTATATTTTAATACATCAGGATCAGGTAAAATACTTTCATAAACAGAAATTATCTTTCTAATTCCTATTTTTAATCTATCTCTTTCAGATTTGTTGAGTTTTGATATAATCAAAGTCAAATTTTGTTTGATATCTTCTTCAGATGCTAAATTTTGCAGACCATATCAACTAAGCTCTTTTAGTAGATTTTCAAATTCATTAATATAACTTTCTAATTTTTCAAACAAATATTTCTTTTCTGCTAGTGGTAAATCTCAACTACTACTTGCATAATCTGCTAAAGCTTGTTTTAAATTTTTAAAAATTCAAACATAATCTAAAACTAATCAATTTTCTTTTCAAGGAAAAATTCTATTTACTCTTGCTATAGTTTGCATCAAAGTATGGTTTGCCATAGGTTTATCTAAATAAAGAGTTCTAAGAGCAGGAACATCAAATCCTGTAATCCACATACTAACCACAATTACCATTTTCAGATTAGAATCTGGATTTTTAAACAGCTTTTCAAGTTGTTTTCATTGACTTTTTAATCTCTGGATAATCTCTGTAGCATCTATTCCAAATTTTTTAGCTCTTTCAATTTCCTTTTGTGGATCAGATAAACTAACTACAACAGCTAAATCAAAATTTTTTATTTTTTTCAAAGCATTCAATTCCTCAGAAGTAATTTCTCATTTTTGAAATTTATCCTCCAATTTTTGTTTCAAATTTTCAATTTTTTCCTTTATCAGAAAATACATTTTATATGCTGTAATTTTGTCCATAGTTACAACTATAGCTTTCCAATCTCCAGATTGAAAGAAATAATGATTAACAATATCTTCAGCTACTTTTTCTAACCTATCTTTAACTGTTAAAATATTATAAAGTTTCCCCAGCCTTCTAGATAAATTCTCATCTTCTTCATCTACTCCGTATTTTTCAAAAATTTCAATAATATTCTTATCTAGATCAGGATTTTTTAACCCTAATTTTGGTTTTCTATTCTCATAAAATATTTCAACTGTTGCTCAATCTTTAATAGCAGCTGCAAAATTGTAAATACTTACATAATCTCCAAATACTTGAGTAGTAATTTTATCACCTTTTAAAAGTGGAGTTCCAGTAAAAGCTATATAACGAGCATTAGGTAAAACTTTTCTCATATTTGCTGCAAGTTGTCAATATTGTGTTCTATGAGCTTCATCAACCATAACAATTATATCATCTCTTTCATTTATAATCTGGGTAGCAACATCATCTGTAAATTTGTGTATTAATGTAAAAATAAACTTGTGATCTTCCCCTAAAAGCTGTGAAAGATGTTTAATACTTTCTGCCTGCACATTCTCCTCTTGCACAAGACCAAAATTTGAAAAAGTATCATATATTTGTTTGTCTAATTCTTTTCTATCAGTAACTACAAGAAAAGTCCAATTTCAAGGAAGTTTTCTTCTAATTTTTTGTGCTAAAAATGCCATAGATAAAGATTTTCAACTTCATTGTGTATGTCGGAAAACTCATATTTTCTTTTTACCAGAAGCAACGCTATTAAATGCTTTGTTTACTCAAATAAATTGATGATTCTGAGCTAAAATTTTTCTTTTATCCTTTCAAAATAAAATAAAATTTTCAAAAAAATCCATAAATCTAATTTTTTCAAACATTACATCAAGCAGGCGATCTATATTAGCAGGAGCCAGTTCATCTTCTTTTAATATTTTATTATAAACTTTATAAAAATTAAAATTAGCAAAAGTGCTACCTGCTCTTGCTTCTACTCAATTGGAAATCACAATCCAAGCATTATAAACAAAAATTTGAGGTATAGAAAGTCTGTATCTTTCAATATTATCTTCATAAGCTTTAACTAAATTTACATTAGGTGCTTTAAACTCAAAAAATACTAACGGAATACCATTTACAAAAACTACTAAGTCAGGAATTCTAATTTCTCAATATTTACCTTTTATTTCAAATTGATTTATCACTAAAAAATCGTTGTTTTCAGGATTAGAAAAATCAAAGAGTTTTATTTTTATATTTTTTTTAGTTTTTGTATCTTGTATTGGGAAACCTTCTTTAAAATATTCATAAAGGTTTTTATTCAAATTAAAAATATCCTCACCAGCAAGTGCTTTGTAAGTAAAAGAAGATAAATTTTTTACTACTTGGTCAATTTGTTCTTGTGAAATTGAGGGATTTAACTTTTTTATTGAACCGGTTAAAATATCATTTAAGATGACATTTTCTTTAGAAATTCTTCAAAAATCACCTTTTTCTACTTTGTATCAAAGTTTGGAAAATTTATCTAAAACAGGTAGTTCTGAAAAATGTTTTTCTTTTAGATTAAACATATTTTATAGAATAAAAGATAAACTAAGTTTTTTTTTATTTATTTTTTAGATTTTAAATTAAAAGAAGAAGTTTCTTGTGCTTTTCTGATAATATCTCATAGTGGAATTTTGTCATTAAGATTTAATCTATGA
>CAYNHJ010000088.1:0-3153 GCA_964397125.1 uncultured Candidatus Peribacteria bacterium | reverse complement strand
TAAATTTATCTAATTCTTTTAAAAATCTCCTCTCCATTCCATTTTATAAAATGAATTACAATATCATTATTTTTCAAATCTTCTTTGGAAAAAGATAATGACAAATTAGAACATACATATTTCATATTATATTCATCACAGATTATCTTTCTTCAATTTGTTTTATTTTCAATAACAATTTTCTTAAACATCATATCAGGAGAGAAACCAAATCTCAACCTTATTTTTCCATCAAAACCAGTAGTTATAAAATCATCTATATTTACAACATTTTTAGTAGATATAACAACTTTTACATATAGACTATAATTACTTAAACTGGAAAATAACAGTTTAGATATCTTCTTTCATTTTCTCACACCTATAACATAAAAATATCTATTTGTTTTAAAATATGGAGAAGATTCCGTTTTATAAATATAAAAGTCGACATTATTTAATAAAAATCTTTCTAACTTTGTTTTTCAAATAAAGCTAGGAATTTTTACAAATCCATTATTTTCTATTTGTGATTTTATATTATCAACTCACTCAGATAAAATATATCTTTTAGCAAGAGAATAAACTATATTTTTAAAATACTTATTAGACCATATATCAAGTAATCAATCTTTATTAAATTTTATAAAATTAGAAGTATGATATATATATGAAGTTTTAGAAATTATAGAGCTTTTAGAAACTTGTGCATTTTTGAAAAATCTATCCACATATCTATAATAATACCCTGTATTTAAAAGATAAGATTTATAAAAACTACTATAATAATATCATCTAAAAGCACATCTTGAATCTGTACTAAACTCAACATCATCTCACATTACAAAATATCATGTTGTTAACTTAAAGTCTCCAATTCAACATAGTGGACTAACATATCCCAAATCTAATCAATAAGATTTTGATGATTTACAATTTCAATTTTTACAAATATATAACTTTCCTTTTTCATCTATCATTATCTCCTCTCATGGTAATCATATTAGCCTTTTAATATAAGGTACTTTGCTTCATAAAAATAAATAACTAGTTACAGGTGGATAAAAACTAATTATATCTCATCTTTTCAAATTTTCAGGTTTTTTATTTATAACTACATCACCATCATAAATTGTAGGTAGCATACTAATCCCCTGTATATAAGAAATTATTTTAACTTTTGTAGGATAATTGATAACGAAATTTTTAATCTTAGTAATATTTCCTTTAAACCTAACATCTATATCTATTAAACCAGAAGAAAAAACTTTTAACCTAGAATCTTCATAAACTCTACCAAAATTTATTTTATTATCTTTTATATAATAACTAAATTGAACTTTATTAGAAATTCAATATTTATAATCAAAATACTTAGGTAAATAAACATAGCCAGTTATATTAAAATTATTCTCTAATCTTTTTATCTTTCAATTTGCAATCACTGAAATTAAACTCATAGTTCCATACTTTCAATATATATAACCATCAATATAAAATTTGTTAGGGTAATATACTAATTTTCATTTAATATCAAATCCTCATACAAAGAAATTTCAAGACAATACATATTTATTATCAGACAAATAAGTGTAAATATCATATTGCTCCAATCATGACTTTTTAAACTTTAAAATACTATAAACAGGAGAAAAATAAAAATCAAATTTTATTTTATTTAGATTATCATCTGGTTTTCAATATGTTCCCAAAATAGACAAATTAGCTCACAATTTTCATCTAACAGTTCACACTAACTCTTTTTTATACCATAGACTTTTTAGTCGGTAAAATGTTCAAGAATATTGTAATCAATTAGATTTTATTTTAACTTTCATTAAAGGTAACTCTTTGATTTCATCAAAACTACGATATTTTCTAAAAATATAAATATCTACAAATAATTTTTTATCTTTCTGATAATCTATATTAACCCATCACTCATCAGCGCTTTTATCATACAATCTAAACTGTAAAATCTCTCATTTTCAATTAATAATAAAATAAAACTGCTTAGGCTCTTTTTCTCATTTATAATTTTTACATTTAATATCTATTTTATATTTGCTATTTCAGATAGAATAAAAATATATTTTACATTTTCATTTTTTTAAATCTCAAGTAAAATCTTCAACAAACTTTTGATATTGCCAATCAGAACATCATCATCTGCGAATATAACTAATATCACACAAAAGTTTTCCAGGCATTAATACAAATTTGTCTCCTTCTTTTTTATAAACTTTAAATAAATTTCTATTAAATAATTGAGAAAACAAATTGTTTATCTTTAACTTTTTTAACAAATAATTAGACTGTTTTTCCATTCATAATTGCAAATATCAATATTTCTTTGAAAGGTCATTTAAAGCTTTCACATAATTTAACAATTTATTATTAAAGACAAATCAGTTATAAACAAAATTAGTTATTTTAATAGCAGATTTACCTCCAGATGTTATTAAATCAGCGGTTATATCATAATAAAATCCACTATTAGAAATATTTCCATCTCCATAAAATCTTCATTTAACCTGCTCTTTCAAACCATCTTTTAAATAATAAACATTATTTAAATTAACTTTTCCACTAACAGAAAACTTTTTTAAACTATTCAAAAAACTTCAAATTTTAACTTTTCATTCTAATACACCATCTATTAACATTCATTCTTTTTGTTGTGATTTTTTTATAACTTCATTTAATTTATTTAATCAAATATTTTTAAAAATATTTTTCTGTAAATTTAACAAAATTTCATCTACCTTTTGTTTAGTCAAAGTATCATTGTAATCTTTTGAAGGAATATCAAATTGAGGAGAATTTAAATTTGAAGATGAATATTTTTTAACTCTTTCATATTTTTCTTTAATAACTTTTTGCCAATCTAACAATATTCGATAAAGATTTTTATATTTTTGTTTTTGGAAATAAGTTTTAGAAGAATGATATCTTCTAGCAATCTGTTTCTTTAATTTGATAAGCTTTATATATAAATTTTTTAAATACTGTCTTTTATTTTCTACTTTCTGCAATTTCAAGTCTAACAATCTTGAAAAAGTGTTAGCATAATTAGGATAATAATACGAAAAAGTAAAAGTTAAAAATAGTAATCCTGTTAATACAGTTTTTAAAAATTTTTTTATCATTGATATTTTAATTAAAAAATAAAAA
>CAYNHJ010000087.1:0-3189 GCA_964397125.1 uncultured Candidatus Peribacteria bacterium | reverse complement strand
TTTCCATGGATGCCATCATTTTAGCTTTTTCTATTGCTTTTTCTACAGGAGAGAATGTTTTTTCTGCCCAAATTTTAATTAATTTCTCTAATTTTTCTCTTTCAAATCAATACCTTTGGCGAGATTGTTTAATAACTTTTTGTTTAACTTCTGGTCAGCTTTCAGGTTGAGGTAATGGAAAAGTTTTCATACTAAAAGGATCTGATACAACTCAGTCTATCATAAGTTTAATATATGCTTTAAATTTTGGTAATGACAACAAGTCTATTGGAGTAATTAATTCTTTAAATTGTTTAGACATTATTTCAGCATCGTCGTATCATAGTCAAAAACTTATGATTGTTCAAACATTTCCAAAAATAGCATTTTTTATGTTTTCATCAATTTGAGATATATATTGATTAGCAATAGTTAAACTAAGTTTGTATTTTCTTGCCTCAGAAAGTATTGATTCAAAAGATTCTGTAGCAAAGTTTTGAAATTCATCAATATAAAGATAAAAAGGTTTTCTTTCTTCAAAAGGTATATCTGCACGTCCCATAGCATCTATTTGAAATTTAGTTACAAGAAAAGAACCAATCATAGTTGCATTATCTTCTCATATTTTTCATTTTGAAAGATTTACTAACAAAATTTTTCATTCGTCCATTATTTTTCTTAGATCTAGTTTAGATTTTGGTTGTCAAAATATATTTCTAACTATAGGAGATGATAAAAATTGTCAAACTTTGTTGACTATAGGTGATATAGCTTCTTGTCTGAAATTTTCGTTTCGTTTGTCAAATTCATTTCTCCAAAATTTAAGGACAAGAGGATCAGTTACATATTCTAAAACTTCTTCTTTAAAATTTTTATCAGTTAACATTCTAGTTAAATGCATTAGAGTTGCGTTTGGATATTGTATTATTGAAAGTAATGTATTTCTTAAAATGTATTCAAGCCTTGGTCCCCAGCTTTGTCAGTAAAGTTTTTTAAATGTAGCAACAATTCCAGATACTATTATATTTTTTTCTTCTTCGTTTCTATATTGTAAAACGTTGAATCATATTGGGTATTCAAAATCAGATACATCAAATAGTATTACATCATTTATTCTTCGTGAAGGAACATATTGGAGTATAGTATCTATTAAATCCCCATGTGGATCAATAACTGCTACTCATTTGTTTGTTATCATATCACTTCTTACCATGTTTGATATAAGAGTAGATTTTCACATTCAAGTTTTTCATATTATGTATATATGTCTGAGTTTGTCTTCTTCTTTGATTCAAAATTTAATGTAATCATTTTTGTAATCTGTATATCATAACAGTGTTATTTCGTTTTTGTCAGTATTTTTTAGTGTAGGTAGATTTGGTGGGTAAGGAAGTTTGCGGTATGTGATATATTCTAGGTTTTTAATATAAGTATCTTTTGTTAATATATGATAAAAGTTTACAAATTGATCAAAATTTGCTAAAAAATAATTTTCTTTTTTTGATATACTTGTTTCTCAGTCTTTTATAAATTTGTCGTATACAGAAATTAAGTTTTTTTCAGTTAGTATTTTGAGAGATTTGTTTCATTCTAGTTTATATTGTATAGAAAATTTTAGATCTTTTTTGTCTTCTTCTTTTTCTGTGGAAGAATCTTTTTTGGTTAAAAGTTTTAACGTGAAATTGAAAATTAAAAGAAAAAATTTTTTAATTAAATTGTCTTTAACATCAAAAAAAACTTTATATTCTATTTGAAGTCTACTATTTCAGTCTATATTGTAGAAAATAGATAAAATGTCTTTAAAAGGTTCTAAATAAACACCTTGTTTAACGAAATCGTTGAAAGTAAGAAATGGGATAAATTTTGCATTGGTAGGTTTTTCAAAGTTGATGAATCATTTAAAATTAAAATAGTTTTTAAGTTGAGAAGAAGGGATTTTTATTAGTTCTGAAGTAGGAAAATTAGCATAAAAAGCATTTTCAAAGTATTTTTCAATATTTCTAGGAACTTTAGCAAAAAGTTTAATGTCTCATCAATTTCAGTCTATAAAAAAGGAAATAGGTTTTTTTATGTTTGAAAAATTAGTTAAAAATCCTAGCCATTGAGTTGGTCCTTTCTCAGAATATCTGAAAGGTTTGATTTGAAAGTATATAAAATCGTTTGTATCTATTTTGGATTTGTTGGAAGGGATTTTAATATATTTTGATATTTTCTTTCACAAATTTTCTGCTAAAGAGATGAATTTGTGAATCATTTAAAAATGATAAAATAGTTAAAATATAGGGTATTATAAATTATAATTTTAAAATAATTTTTTGTCAAATTTTCAAAATTTTTGATTAAAAATTTAGTTATTATTAGAAGAAAGATGTATAAGAAAATCTTGACTTTTTGGTTTTTACATTAAAAAGGGCCTGTAGATTAGGCCCTTTGAAGATATAGATTTTTAGGTTTTTAGTTTATATTATTAGATTGATTTTTAGATGATAGATGTTTGTAATAAATATAAAAGTAAATTATTCATAATATACCAGTAAATGTACTTATTAAGATTTTTATCAAAATATAAGTTATATATCAAAACCAAAAGAGAGATAGGCTTGTGTGATTAATTATACTATGTATATTTCAAAATTCTAAAATAGCTTTAGTAAATATTCGTCATCGAGAAGGAATAGTTATACCTATTATTGCAAATATTATATCTAAAACGAAGTTTAGAATCATAGCTAAAATTCATACTATTAGACTTACAATGATTAAATTTCCCAATATTTTCCAGAAATGTCATTTACTTATGTTTGAAGAAGATAGAAAAGTTTTAAAGTTAAATTTGTAAAGCTCAAAACAATGGTATATTCAAAAGTAATATTTTATTCATATGTAAATGGCAGTAATAATTCATATCAGTATTCAAATAGAAATTGCTAATCCTAAAGATTTTGTAAGCAAATATAAAATTCAGAAAGCTAAGCCTCAAAATATTAATACTAAAATTCAGATTAAAAAGTACCAAAAGTCTATTATAGCCTTATTAAAAACATTTTTATAAGCGAATTTGATATAGGATAGAGTTTTATCTATATTTTCAGTTGTTAAATCTTTTGTAAGTTTATAATTTACTAAAAAATTTGTAGCTTTTGGTAGCCGTAGTATAAATAAAAATACTATGACAAATATAGTTATACCTATTATTTTTGTTATTATATT
>CAYNHJ010000086.1:0-3257 GCA_964397125.1 uncultured Candidatus Peribacteria bacterium | reverse complement strand
AAGTTTCGAATCTACTGCTTCTAAAAACTCTTCAAAATCTAAAGGATATAAAGTTAAAGTTTCAATTTTTCAAACAGGAAAATTTGTTTGATTCCTAACCAATCAAAGGTAACTTCAAGCAGCTATTATATAACTATGTGGAAAATCTTCTTGTAAAAATTTTAAACTATTTATAGCAGCAGGACAATCTTGGATTTCATCAAAAAATATTAAATCACCATAAGGATCAATGTCTTTTCAAAGAAATATTTCCAACTTTTTTATGACACTTTTTCACTCAATACTTCATTCAAAAATTTTACAAAGCTGGGGATTTGCTTGAAAATTTAATTTATGATATTTTTTAAAATAAACTCAAAACATATCTACAAGGGTTGTTTTTCAAACCTGCCTTGCTCAATACAAAATAAGAGGTTTTCTTTTTCTATTTTTTCGATCTATAAGACTTTTAAGTAATTTTCTTTTAAACATTTTCAGAAAAATATGGTATATAAAATTCTGAAATTTAAGAAAAATATGTATGGTATTTTTCTAAAATAATTATTAAAAAAATTTACCAATTATCAACTAATAAAAAATCTTTGATATTCATATGTTTAATTCCTTTATAATCGTCTACAAACAAATTATCCATACTAACAACTACTTTTTCAAAATTATCTTTTATCTTTAATAAATTTCCAAATTCTCTTTCAATAACTTTCTCATCTGAAAGCAAATAACAAACTTGTATATACTTAACAACTCAATTTCTTTCTGCCACAAAATCTATTTCCTTATCATAAAGAATTCAAACTTTAACATCATATCCATTTACTTTTAAATGATTATATACCAAATTCTCTAAAATTCCATTTATATCTTTTTGCAAATCTACTCAAACTATTGCATTCCTTACTCATAAATCAAAAGTATAAACTTTTTTCGTTATTTCAAAAATCTTTTTACCTCTTATATCATACCTTAAAACTTCATCAAATAAAAAAGCATCAAAACTCAACTCCATATAATTCAAAACTGTCTCTACAGAAGTTTTTATGTTCTCTTTTTTCAAAAAATTAACAATATTGCTTGCATTTATTAAATGTCATATTTCTTTAAACAAATATTTATGGATAGATTTTAATAAAAAAGTATTTCTAATATTTGCATATTCTAACAAATCTTTCACAAAAATCGTATTATAAACTCATCTTAAATATTCGATTTTAATATTTTCATCTTCTATTAAACTAATAGCAGGAAGTCAACCAAATTTTACATATTCAAAAAAAACTTGATCAGTTAATGTCTGCTTTCTAAAATCCAAAAATTCTTTTAAAGTCAAAGGATAAATCTTCTTAGAAATATATCTTCCTCTTAAATTAGTTCAAATATCTTTTGATAAAAGTTTAGAATTACTACCAGTAATATAAATAATAGCATCAGGATAACTACTCCATACTGATAAAACAAATTTCTGCCAATTTTCTATTTCTTGGACCTCATCTATACCAACAAAAAATTTATTTCCTACATTATTTTCCTTTTTTCGCTTTTCAAAAAAATTATTGAGACTTATATAATCTTTTATTTCATCAAATTCTATCCACTCCTTATTAATATAAAAAATTTCATTTTCTTTAAAAATTTTGCTTTCTAGCAACCTCTTAATAGTTTCATAAAGAAAGAAACTTTTTCAAACTCTTCTTCATCAAACAACAACTTTTATAAAAGGAGAAAAACAAAAATCTTCAAAATCCCTAAAATATAATGGTCTCGATTTAACTCTTGAAAGATGAAGCTTTAATTTATCATTCATTAATATATTTATAAATTTTTTAAATATAACTTAACTATATAAATTTTTTATTATTTTTCAAATATAACTTAAAAATTTTAAATCAATTATCTTAAAAATTCAGTATATAAATCCGCAAAAAAATATGGTAAAAACTGAACTTCTTTACCATTTTTTACAACTTTTCCATAATTATTCTTATTAAAAACTATTCCTTTCTCACTATCATAATCATTAAAGAAAGAATAAAATATTTTAGGAATTGTCTTAGATAAAGAACTTTTAATTTCTATAGGATAATATTTAGCATTCAACATATTTTTTACTACCATATCAATCTCACTTTGATTAGTCTTCTTCCGAAAATAAAAACTTAAAAATGATTTTGATTTTTTAAAAATTTCTGAAATCACATAATTTTCTATCAAATCTCATCTTTCCTCAATTGTAAAATTTTCCTTAATTATATTTAATAAACCTACATCTACAAAATAATACTTTTTCCCAGATCTGACTTCATAAGAATATTTACTAACCAAAGGAGAAAGTTCAAATATTACATAAGACTTTTTTAAAATTTCTACAAATTTTTTAATTTTATAAAATTTTATGTTTAATTCATTAGCCAAAGAATTTACTTTAAAAATACTTGTAACTCTAAAAGCAAATCATCTAAAAAATTTTGTAAAATCTAACAATTCATCACCTGAAAGTATAAATTTTATATCTTTATCTAACCAAAAATTATATATATTCTTTAATATAGAAACTTTTTTTTCGTAATCTCAAGCTAACACCACTTCTGGATATCATCAAAATTTCAAATACTCCTCTAAATAAACATAATATTTCTCAAATAATAAACTATTACCTAACAATTTCTTTAAATTTATATTTGTTTTATAATAAAAGAATTCTTCAAAATTTAGTGGAAAAATATCAATAATATTTACTCTCCCTAATAAACTATCCTCAATCTGATTAAAAATTTGAAATGATCAACTTCAACTACATAAAATTTTATATCATAAACTATCATCATAAATTTTCTTCAAAATCCAAGAAATACCAGGTACCAATTGAATTTCGTCTAAAAAAATATATTTAAATTTATCTTTTTTACCATAAACACTTAAAAATTGCAAAAAACTATCTACACTGCTAAAAGTCTTTCAAAAAAATTCTTCAAAACTAATCCATATAGAATCTGTCTTTAATTTTTCATAAAACTGCTTCATTAAAAAAGTTTTTCCAACTCTTCTTGGTCATATAAGTAAAGTTATTTTTCATTCTTTTAAAAATGAATTTTCTATAAGATCTAAATATTCTTTTCTTAATATAACCATTAATTTTTTTTAAATTTAAAAAAAACTAACAGTAGTTTATAAAAAAAATATAAAAAAATCAACAATAAAATTTAATTTTATTTACTTCCCATTGAAATCAGTAGCAATTTCTTTAGTCTTTTAAAAAATTT
>CAYNHJ010000085.1:0-3286 GCA_964397125.1 uncultured Candidatus Peribacteria bacterium | reverse complement strand
GAGTTTAAAGTTAAATCGTCAGATGGTTATGAAACTAAAATAACAGATAATAAGTTTGAAGTCAAATGAAAGGATTGAACAAAAGTTGAGATAACAGAAAGTTGATTAAATTTAGATATAAATGATGACCAGATATGAGAAATAGAAGATGTTGTAAAAGAAATTTTGAAATAAAAAGTGGATTAAAAATTTGACAAAATTTTAAAAATAGTTATACTTTAAAAGATTAAAAATTTTTATTTTTATAAATAAAAACAAAATGTTTGAAAATTTGAATTCAAAGGAAAAGTTAGATAACCAACATAGTAATGAAGTTAAAGAATTAAAAGAGTTAGTAAACAATCCAGAAAACAGAAAAAAGATAGAGCAAGCTTTTATTGAAAATATAAAAGAGTGAAATTTAACTGCTGAAACATCTTTTGATGAACAAATAGATAAAGAGATGGAAAGAGTCAAGAAAGAGTGAAATAAAGAGAAAATTTCTTTATGGGAGAAAATTAAAAGATTTTTTAAACATTGAGAAAATTTTGGTTCAGAATATATGGAGGAAGATAATTATACCCAGGCAGAGAAAGAAGCATTTTATTGATATAAAAATGATGACGATAAAAAGGTTGATGTTGCTGAAGAAAATTATAAAGAAAAAATTCTTGCTTGAGATATAAGTTAAAAGGTGTTAAAATTAAATTTTTGTTTAAGGCCTAGAATTTTTCTAGGCTTTCTTTTTATTGAAATAATTTAAAGAATATATAATATTTTGTCAAATTTAATTTTTAAAGTATTAAGATAATGTCTAAAAAAGATAATTTTAAATATCCAGCAGATTTTATAGCTGAGGGTTTAGATCAGACGAGAGGATGGTTCTATTCTCTTCATGTAATTGGAAATGCTGTTAAAAGCTCCAAAGCTTTTAGAAATGTTGTTGTTAATTGATTAATACTTGCGGAAGATTGAAAGAAGATGTCAAAAAGACTAAAAAATTATCCTGATCCTAAAAAACTTTTAGATAAATACTGACCAGATGCTTTTAGATTGTATGTTTTAAATTCTCCTGTTGTTAGAGCAGAGCCTTTGAGATTTTCTGAAAAAGGTGTAGAACAAATTTTAAAAGATGTTATTATACCTTTAGAAAATGTTTACAAATTTTTAGAAACTTATGCTAAGATTGATAATTTTAAACATCCTTGAACTCAGGTTTGGTTTATAAGACATTCTGTTAAGGAAGAGGTCTGAAGAGATATAAAGAGGTCTGAAGAGATAAGCGATGAAATCAATAGTATAGAAGAAATTTTAGGGCTTTCTGAAGAAGGTTTTAGACTTATGGAGACAAAGGAGTTTATAGAGAAGATAATAAGAATTGATCCAGATGTTATTTATACTTCCAATATTTTAAGAGCTAAACAAACGGCTGAGAAAATTAGAGAAATTTTAAAAGAATCTTTAAATAAAGATATAGAAATTAAAATAATTGATGATTTTTGGTCAAAAGATGGAAAAAAGATAGTTGATATATATAAATCTATTTTAGAAAATGAAAAATGAAAAAAAGTTTTAATTGTAGCACATAATTTGACTTTTAGACCTATTTGGTGATATTTTTATGATAATGATGATGTTTTAGATTATGATGATTTGAAGAAAAAATATAAGATTGATTATTTAGAGGTAGTAAAGCTACCTATATATAGAATAACTTCTGAGCTTGATAAATGGATATTGTCAGAATACTATTCTACACTTAAACAAGTTGATGATGCTTTAAGGAAATTTTATTTGGATATTGCGACAAGAAAAGTTATAAGTTTTATAGATAAATTGACTAATTGGTATGTTAGAAGGTCAAGAAGAAGATTTTGGGCTGAAGGTTTGTGAGAAGACAAATTGTCAGCTTATTATACTTTATATGAAGTTTTGTTATGATATCTTAAAATGCTTGCACCATTTGCACCTTTTATAACAGAGTATTTATATTTGAAATTGATGGATAATTTAACAGAAAATAGGCTATGAGATTCTATTCATCTTTTAGGTTGGGAAATATTTTCTGATAAGTATGTGAATAAAAAATTGGAGGAAGAAATAAGTTTAGTTAGAAGAATAATTAAATTATGACTTTATATTAGAGCCAAAAATAAAATTAAAGTTAAACAACCTCTAAAGAAAATGGAGATTAGGGTGTAAATAGAAAATACACGAAAAATTTAAATTTTATATCTTAAACTCTTTCTGATGGTTAAATCTAAAACTTATATTCAAGAGAATTATTTAGCAGATATCTTAAATTCTTCAAAGAAAATTTTAAAAATTGTTGGAATAATAGTTTTAGTTTGGATTTTAATTTTTTTTATAAAAGGTATTTTTGTTGTTGTTGAATCTTGATTTGTTGGTGTTAAATATAGATTTTGAAAGATTGATTATAATGAACTTACTCCTTGACTTCATATAGTGAATCCTGTTTTAGATAAAGTTAAGTTAGTAAATGTTAGAGTTAAGGTTATAAATTATAAATGACAAATTGATATTTCAGACAATTACAAAGAATGAATTATCAATAAACCTGCGATAACTGTTCTTGATAAAAGATGATTGCCAATTAGTGTAGAATTAACTGTTCTTTATCAATTGAAACAAACGGAAGCAGCGGAAACAGTAGAAAAATATTGATTTTTGTGGGATGAAAAATTAGTAAATCCTACTGTTAGAGAAGTAGTTAGAGATATTATGTGATGATATGAGGCAGAAAATGTTCCTGAAAAAAGACAAGAAATTGCTGATAAGATTAAATCTTCTCTTCAAGAAAAATTCAAAGATAGTGTAGTAAATTTAGTTGATGTTCAATTAAGAAATATAGAATTACCGTCAAGAGTTAAAGAAAAAATTTTACAAGTTCAAATTGCTAAACAAGAAGCAGAAAAACAAAAATATGAGTTAGAAAAAGCTAAAATTGAGGCAGAAACGAAGAAAGTTAGAGCAGAAGCAGAAGCAAAGGCTAGAATAGAAAGAGCAAAATGAGAAGCAGAAGCTATTAAATTAAAAGCTGAAGCTCAAGCAGAAGCTAATAGAAAATTGTCTAATTCTATTACTCCAAATCTTATAAAGTATAAGTTTATTGAAAAATGGAATGGTCGGTTGCCAAAGATTATTTGAGGAAATGGACAGATTTTGAATATTCCTGGTGATATTTTGAAGTTTTAAATTGGACTAATGATAAATTTTATATTTTTTGGTAGGTTAGAATATTCTAAAGGTATAGATTTGATAATAAATTTTATTTTAAATTATCCAG
>CAYNHJ010000084.1:0-3291 GCA_964397125.1 uncultured Candidatus Peribacteria bacterium | reverse complement strand
GCAGTCTCAAACCAATATGGTCTATATTCTTTATTTCTAAAAAACAACAACACATCAAACGGATTAAATACTTTCTCTTTTCACATAAAATTGTATCAATTATACCATTTCTTAAACTCCTCTTTATCTACTCCTTCCAAATATTCTTCAAAATTGTTCTCAATTTCCTCCATAGTAAATCATACTAACTCACCTACCTTCTCCGATATCGTCAAATCTTCTAAATTATTCAATCAACTAAACAAACTCACTTTACTAAACTTACTCACTCATGTTATAAATACATACCTTAAATATTCATCTAACTCCTTCAATACCCCATAAAAATTTCTTAAAATATCCCTTATTTTTCTTGATTCTTCTACATTCGTTACATTATCCAGTATTGGCTTATCATATTCATCTATTAAAACTACTACTTGACTTTTTGATTTTTCACTTAATTTTTTTACCAATTCCATAAACCTACCTCCCGTTGTCCTCATTTTCAACTCTATTTGAATACTATAATCTTTTTTTATTCTCTCTATATTCTCTTCTATTATCTCTTCTATCCTAATTTCTAAATTTTTTACATCAAATCCTGAATATCAAAAACTTACCTTTACCACTGGATACGATCTTGACCAATCCCAATTTTTTTCTGCATAAAGTCATTTAAATAATTCTTTTCTTCATTCAAAAAGACATCTCATTGTATCTACCAAAAGAGATTTTCAAAACCTCCTTGGCCTTGACATAAAATTGTATTTACTTCACTTTGTTATTAAATCTACTATATACTTTGTTTTATCAACATATAACCATTCTCAATTTCTTATCTCTTCAAATGATTGTATTCATATTGGAAGTTTTCTCATATTCTCTAAATATAAAATTTAAAATTTATTTTCATATTACCAAACTCTTAACTTTTTTCAAGGACAAAAAAACAACAATATTTTTCAAAACGTCAGCTTTTAACACAATTAAACGAAACATTAACCATTTCCTTGATTTTCAAAAATTTATAAATAAAAATTTTAAAAAATTTAAACATAGATGAACAATATTTTATAACCTAACTGTTATAGACATGAATTTAAAAAAGTATTTTTTAGAATCAGCAGAAATTAAACAAAAATTTATTGCTGAAAATGAAGAAAAATTGCAAAAAGTAATATATATTATTTTACAAGCTTTGAAAAATTGAAAAAAACTTTTAATAGCTTGAAATGGATGAAGTGCTGCAGATGCTCAACATTGGGCTGCTGAGCTAATAGGAAGATATAAACTAAATAGAAAAGCCTTACCAGCTATAGCTTTAACTACTGATACAAGTATATTGACAGCAGTATGAAATGATTTTTGATTTGAACAAATTTTTGAAAAACAAGTAGAATGATTATGAGAAGAAGGAGATATTTTTATAGGAATATCTACAAGTTGAAATTCTGAAAATATTATTAGAGCTATCAAAAAAGCAAAAGAAAAATGACTTATAACTATTTGACTTACAGGAAAATGATGAGGTAAAATGAATGATTTAGTTGATATAAATTTAATTGTTCCTTCTGATAATACCCCAAGAATTCAAGAATGCCATATGACTATTTATCATACAATTTGTGAAGAAATTGAGAAAACTTTATTTGTTTAAAAATATTTTGATTTTGTTTTCTATTTAATTAGAATATAAAAGCTTTATTTTCTACTAAAATAGAATATGATTATTGATAAACTTAAACAAATTTACGTTAATTTGTTAGAAAATATTGATCTACATTTTAAAAGATACTTTTACAATAGATTAAATGAAAATCAAGTTATTGCTATCGTTTGAGAAAGATGAATATGAAAAACCTATACACTATTACAATATTTAAAAGAAAATCCTTCAAATAGTTTTTACCTATCTGCTGATAATCCCTTAATAGTTAATCTTTTCGAAACAATAAGTAAATTAGTTTTAGACTATAAAATCAAAACTGTAATAATTGATGAAATTCATAAATTTCCTCAATGGCAAACTCATCTTAAATCTATAATTGATAGTTTTCCACATATTAAACTCATAGTTTCAGGTAGCTCTTCATTAGAAATTTATAAATGAACATCTGCTCTAGCCAGAAGGATTTTAAATTTATATGTGTATCCCTTAAACTTTAAAGAATTTCTAAAATACAATTACAACATAGACATACCAGAAATCACATTTGATGAATTGATACACAATTACAAAGAAATCAGTTTTCAACTTTCTACAAAATTTGAATTTAAATACTTCAAAGAATATCTTCAATACTGATTTTACCCTTTTTTCAAAAATAATATAAAAAATTTTACATATTTCTTAATAAACAATGTTAAAAAAATTATTTTAGAAGATTTACCAACTTTTCTTAATATCAGATCAGAAAATATTTTTAAGCTAGAAAAATTATTTTTCTTTATTGCCAACATCCCTCCTTCTGATCTCAATTATTCAAATTTAGCAAAAAAAATAGGTATATCAAAAGATTTATTAGAAAATATAATTTTTTATTTAGATAAAGTATGAATAATAAATTTAGCTCTTAGAACTAATAAAATTTCAGATGTTTTGAGAAAGGAATTTAAAATTTTTCTATGAAATCCAAATTTATATTATTGTTTTTCTTCTACTCCACAACTAGGAACAATAAGAGAAAGTTTTGTCTTACATTTTTTAAAGAGAATATCTAATTCTTTAATATTTCCTACAAATATTATTTTACCTAGATATTGAGATTTCATGATAAATATCAAAGGCAAAACATATCTTTTTGAAGTATGATGAAAAAACAAAAAGAAAAAACAAATTAAAAATGTTAAGAACTCTTTTATAGTAAAAGACGATATATTAATTTGAGAAGATAATATAATACCCATGTGGTTATTTGGTCTTTTAAAAGAATAATTATTTTATTTCAAAACAAAACTAAAATGTCCTGAAAAATATTAGTTATTTGAGATATAATGATTGACAAATACACTTTTTGACAGGTTAAAAGGTTAAATCCTGAAGCTCCTGTACCTTTAATAAATGTTAACAAAGAAGAGTATAGACTATGATGAGCAGCAAATGTAGCAGCAAACATTTCTAGTTTGAATGAAAAGGTAGATTTAATTTGACTTGTTGGTCAAGATGACAACGCAAAACTAATGGAAAAATTATGTAAAGAAAAAAATATAAACTTATATGCTATAAAAATTAAAAACTTTAAAACTATTTTGAAACAAAGAGTTGTAGAAACCACTTATAATCAACAACTTTTAAGAATTGATTATGAA
>CAYNHJ010000083.1:0-3293 GCA_964397125.1 uncultured Candidatus Peribacteria bacterium | reverse complement strand
AATTGGTTTGTTCATATTAAAAATTTAGATGAAAAGCGTTTTCTTCCTATTCTTATTCATAAATTTCTTAACCAATTTTCTATTTTACTATCTAACTCAGCTATATTATTAATATTTAAATTATTCCATAAGGATAAATTTAAATCATATTTTTCTTCTAACAAACTCTTCATCAACTCTCCATTAAACCAATATTTTCTATCAATACTTATATTAACTAAAGCAATTCTACTGTTAACTTTTCCAAAATCTTCCAATTCTACTTTTTCATCCGTATCAAAGCTATTTAATTCTTCTTTACACTTCTCACACAAAATCAAATTTTCAAATTTTTCTCCTTTTTTTATCTTTTTCCCAGGTAACAATCTACAACTCATACAAATTCCATCTGCTTCTTTTTCATTAAATAATGATTTACTTTGTTTAATATATCATAATCTCTCAACATCAAAATTTATATTATTAAAATTATCTAACAATCTATATAAATTGAAAAAAAATCTAAATGGTTTTCATTCAACTATTTTTGGCGATAATTCTATCAAAACTACTTTATTTTGATAGTTTCTTACTATTTTATTTATTTTCTCCATATCTTCTTTTTCATACAATAGAAAATACAATCCAGTTTCATCTTCATAAACTTTATTTGCAAACCAAATTTGTTCTTCTAAATATTTAGAGAATTCTTTTAATTGATATTTTTTAAATCTTAAAATTTTTAATCAATACTTAGTTTTTCATCATTTTTCCATAAAAGCAAGTTTATCAAATTGTATTCAAACTATTTTAAATTTAGCTCTTTTTTTACTAAATTCATCCAAAATATTATTAAACTGACTTTGATTATCTAAAATATAATTCAAAACCGTCTTAAAACCACTAACTACATTATAAGCTTGATCCCATAAAGTAACTTCTGAAGCTGAAAGATGTGTATCAGCAAGTTTAGTTTTATATTCTTTTTCTATTTTTTCTCTTAATTTCCAATAATTCTCTTCATCAAAATTTTTTACTAATTTATATATAATTCATCTAAACCAATTATCAAAATCTGAATTTCTTTTTCAAATATCATTAAATTTCCAATATTTTTTATTTTTTTGTTTTCAAAATAAACTCGTAATAAAAAAATCATTTTTATCTTGTTGCTGTTTCATTATATTTCATTTTTCCAAAGTAGAAAAATAATTTTCAAGTCAGTCTATAAATATTTTTTTTAGATTATTATCTACTCAATTGTATTCTTTTCACATAAAAATTGATTTATAAGAAAATTTATCTCAATTTATTTCTATAAAATTATCTTCCAAAAAATCTTTAAAATTTTTATATTTAAATAATATTTTATCTTTTATCTCACATTGAGTTTTTTTATTGACATTATTTTTATCTATTGTTCAAATAAACCACTCTTCAAATCACTTATACACAAAATTTAAAAATCAAATTATCTCTAATTGAAGAGATTTTAGCTTATTATTCATCTATTAATTTTATTTAAAAATTAAATCAATTATCCATTTTTCCAAATTAATAAATTAATAAATAAATAAATAAAAAATTTTAATACAAACATCAAAAATAACACAACAATATAAATTACAAATGCTTTAATTAATATTTTAATTAAACTTTTCCAATTTAAATTTTTCTTCCACAAACTTAACTTCCTCCTCAAATAATTAAAAGGAGAGTACAAATCAACTAATAAATCATTTTCTAACTTTAAAATTTCTTTTTTTATTTTATTTATTTTATTAGATTTATCTTTTATATCAATATTTTTTAGTTTTTTCAACTCATAAAAAATATACTCTACACTTTTAAAAAATCAATAAAGTGATAACTTTTCTAAACTACTTTTTAAAGCATTGTATTTAGCTTTTAAGTCATCTATATATGCTTTTTTATTATATTGAAAACTTTCTGGATACATAGCTTTTTTACCTTGCCAAAAAATATACACTCAAATAGATAAAAAATTTAATGGTTTAGAAATAGCCCACTCTTTTAACTCTTTAATTTTATATTCTAAAAATAAATAAATCATAAAATACTTAACATAAACTTCAAAAGCTTTTTCTACTTTGTCATATGGTTGTTTATTTTTATCTTCTTTATCTTTAAATTTAACAAATTTCTTTAACAATATCTTTTCAAACTGACTTATCAAATCTTTATTTTGTTCTACAAACTTTTTTGCTAAAATTTTAAAATCTTCTTCAAGTAAATTTTCTTTTTCTTTAAAAAATTCATTTAAAGTTTTATCTTTGACTAAAAAATCCTTTACTTTTTCTTCAAAATAAGAAACTCTATTAAATCTTCCATATTCTTCTCATTGATAAGAAAAATAATCAACAAATTTGTATCCTTCTTTAGGTGGAAAAATCCAATACATTTCTTTTTGTAACCAATATCAATATTTTATTGCTGCAAAAATTATTTTTTCTTTTTCAGAAGGTTTGGAAAACAAAATCGGCAAATAACCTAATATTTCACTAATCATTTATAACTATTTTAAAAAAATAAATTTTTATAACTTTTTAATCTTTTCAAAAATAAAATTTTTAATCTCTTCTTCTGTTGGAATAATATCTACTAACCATTCAATATTTTCTGTCTTATCCCACTGCCAATTTATCAAATTTTCTATTGTTGCTTCTTTTTTATAAAGTTTTCCAAAAATATTTTTTGCTAAATCTAAAAGATTTTTGAAACCATATCATTGTTTTAAAATAAAATACAAATCAATTACATCTTTCCATTTGTTTCTATACATCAAAGCATAACACTTTAATGCACCTAAAGTTTCTAAATTTAAACTTGGTATTCAATTAGATAAAATTTTATCTGATTTTAGATTTATTTTTTCACCAAAAGGATTTCTTGAAAAATCTATAATTTGAACTTTTACATCATTTAAAAATAAAGTTATCTCTGGCTGAATAACATCCTCTAAATATCTTAAATTACTTTTTTGTAAATCAAATTTATCCATTAATCACGATTTTTCAATGAAATCAAAAATCCTTTTAGAAGTCAAATTATGATTTAAAGTAAAAATGTCAAAATCTACACTTTTTCTATGTCATATTTGTAAAGCAATAGCCGTTCATCAAACCAAAAAATAGTCTCATACTCAAAAAATATATTCTAAAAAAGGTTTTAAATTTTTCTGTTTTTTATCTAAAACTTCATTTGAAATACTATCCCATTTTATTGAAATTTTTTTACCTTTATCTTTTTGTTGTAATTTAAACTGATTTTTAATCTGTTTATTATTGACTATT
>CAYNHJ010000082.1:0-3293 GCA_964397125.1 uncultured Candidatus Peribacteria bacterium | reverse complement strand
TTAGCTTGAGTGTATACATATTTACCTTTTGGTCTTAGGACATTGAGAAAAATTGAAAATATTATTAGAAAATGAATGAATGAAATAGGGGGTGAGGAAATTTATATGCCTGCTTTAACTCCTGCAAGTTTGTGGCAACAGACAGGAAGATGGGATGAAATTGATGTTTTGTTTAAGCTTCAATGAATGTGGGGGCAAGATTTAGCTTTATGATCTACTCATGAAGAAATAATTACTCCTTTAGTAAAAAAATATGTTAAATCTTATAAAGATTTGCCAGTATATGTTTATCAAATACAAACTAAATTTAGAAATGAAAAAAGGGCAAAATCTGGTATTTTGAGGTGAAGAGAATTTTTAATGAAAGATCTTTATAGTTTTCATACTGACGTTGAAGATTTAGATAAATATTATGAGATTGTATTAAAAAAATATTTAGAAATTTTTGAAAAGATGTGATTGGAAGCTTATGTAGTAGATGCTTCTTGAGGAGATTTTTCTGATAAACCTTCTCACGAATTTCAAGTATTAACAGATGCAGGCGAAGATTGGATTTGGTATGATGATGAAACTAAAACAGCAGTAAATGAAGAAGATGTTGAGAGTTTGCCGGATTTGTATGAAGTTATAAAAGAAGGAGAAGAAATAAAAGAAGTTAGAAAAAAACAAAATTGAAAGCAGCTAGTAAGAGCAAAAGCATCTGAAGTTGGTAATATATTTAAACTTTATGATAAATTTTCCAAAGCTTTTGATTTCAAATTTGTTGATAAAGATTGAACTGAAAAGTATGTGCAGATGTGATGTTATGGAATAGGAGTTTCAAGATTAATGTGAGTAATTGCTGAAAAATATCATGATGATAAATGACTAAAATGGCCAGTTTCAGTGGCACCTTATATTTTTGTAATTATACCAATTTGAGATAAATGAAGGCAGAAAGCAGAAGAAATTTATAAATTTTTACAACAAAAATATCCAGATGAGGTAGTTTTAGATGATAGAGATGAGAGGCCAGGATTTAAATTTAAAGATGCAGATCTTGTAGGTTATCCTTATCAAATTGTAGTTTCTGATAAGACTTTAGAGCAAGGTGAGGATGTAGTTGAATTAACTGATAGAATGACAGGCCAGAAGAGATTTGTTAGTTATAAAAGTATAGAGATTTAAATTTAAAAATTTAAAGTTTGATATACATAATGTCCAGGAAATTGATAAAATATTTTGTAGGTTATTTATTTTTGTTTGGTTGTATTTTTATAAGTTCTGATTATTTTTCTTATAATTATTACATTGCTGTAAGTTTTGAGTTACCAAAGAAGAAATGAGATTTTGCTACAGCTGATATTGATGATGTTGATTCTTTAAAATGGGCTAATAATTTTAAGATTGTTCAAGTTTGATGAATAGATAATTGACAGATAGATGTTAAAAAGTTAAAGAAGAAATATTTGAAAGATGTAGATTATTTAATTGCATATAATCGATTGCCAGCAGTTACTTATTATCCAAATGATTCTGAGATTAATACTGAGATAACAAAGTGGTTATTAAAAGATAAAGAAAATAGGACTTTGAATCCTAATTGACCATTCCCACATTGTTGAAATAGTAGTTGTAGAGATTATTATTTTAATTTTGGAAATGATGAAGTGGTAAATTATAGAGTGAACTATTTGAAGAAAATTTTACCGTTAAAATGATATAATTGAATATTCTTTGATCGAGCTTCTTCAAAGTTTATTTTAGAGGACGAATACAAGTCTATGTTAGATTATTTTAATAAAAAAAATAAATGAAAAAATTATTTTGATTGTGTAAGAAATTTTTATGAAAAGTTACATAACAGTTGAGTTTTTATAGTAACTAATCAGGCTTTTAGGTCTGAGGAATATGGATTCTTAAAATATGTAGATTACGATATGGTAGAAAGTTATATAACTGTAGATAAAAGGATAAAAAAGACTATTAAGTTAGATAATTGAAAGGTATTAAAAGAAGTAGTTATAACTGATTTTTATCCTGAAAGTTCTGAAAAACCATCGTTGGAAGATACTTTGCATTATATATGAGAAGTATTACCTAAGTTGAGGGAAAAATATAAAAAATATTGATTTAAAAATTTTATATATATGAATTATTTATGACCAGATTATAAATTGGTGGATAAAGAGAAAAAGTTATATAAAGAATTATCTCCTAAAAATGCAATTTATTTTGCATATGCAATGTGTAAGTTAGTTGATGCTATTTGTTATTCAGAAGTTTTACCAAAAAATAGGAAATTAGAACAGTCAGATGTATATTTTTATGATTTATGAAAGGTGGTTGATAAAAATCGGAAAAGGTTAAAACAGATAAAATGATATATTCGTTTTTATCAAAATTGATTTGTGTTGGTTTCAGAACCTTATAGTACTCCTCAAAAGGTAGAAATTGAGTCTAAATATATTCCTACTAATGTTTATATATATGATGCTTTTAATAAAAAATTGTTGAAAACTCAAGGTAATAAAGTTATTTTAAATTTACATTATCATAAAAATGACATTACACAAAAGTTTGAGCCTTTATGAAGGATATATATTTATTTATCAAAGGTGACTAAAGAAATTCCACCTTGTACAGAATCAAATTGGGTTTGTTCATCTCAGTGTAATTGAAGATGGATAAAAGTTTGAAATTGTTCTTGAGGAATTGTAAAACATTGAGAATGTGGAAGTAAGTGTTCTTCAAAAAGAGAGAGTAAAGGATGAGGTTGATGAGGAAGTATAATAATAATTAATAAAGATCCAAAATGGATAAATATTATGGTTGATAGGTTAAGGAAAAAAATTCTTTCACAAATAGAAAAAGCTGGTATATTGACTGATAGAGTTCTTAGAGAGATAGATAGTTTAATAAAAGATTATAGAAGATATTTGTTGAATCAAATAGGATGGAATGAGTTTAAGAAAAAAATGGATAGATTTACGAAAAAAATAGAAAGATTATATAGTGTAGAAAAACAAAAAGTGAAATATAAAAAATTAATTGAGAATCTTCAGTTTAGATTGGAGACTAAACATTTATATAAAAAATATGAAATCCTATTCAAAGATTTTTTTGAAAAAGTAAAGATAAAATTTTTGAAGGATTCAATTTATTGGAATAGTAATAATTATGATAATTTGAAGAAATTTATAGGTTATACTAATAGATTGTTTAATGATATAGAGTGTGGAAATTATGTTGAAATAAAAAAATATATTGATGATTTTAAGTTGATTATTAGAAAATTAAGGCAGTAGATGAAT
>CAYNHJ010000081.1:0-3299 GCA_964397125.1 uncultured Candidatus Peribacteria bacterium | reverse complement strand
TTATGAAATTTCGATTAGTATCTGATACACATTGGCCTACTAGATGAATGTATGATTTAAGATGATATATACTCAATTTTTCAGATATAGATTATGTTTTTCATATGTGAGATTTTGATGTTTATTCTACTTATAAGTATTTTAAAGATTATTTTTGAGATAAACTTATAGCTGTTTATGGAAATTGTGATGAGTTGAAGATTAAAAAAGAATTGTCAGAAGAAAAAATTATAAAGATAAATTGAATAAATATTTTAGTTTTACATTCTCATACTATTTATCCTAGAGGGGATGAAATAAAACTTTTAGAAAAGGCTCTGGAAAATAATGTTAATATTGTTTTTTATTGACATACTCATGTAAAGAAAGTTCATTATTTTGATTTGGAAACTAATCAGTTTTGATATATTAGACAAAGTTGATATAGATTGGAATTTTCAGAATTGGATGTAAAGAGATATATATATTTCATAAATCCTTGAAGTTTATTAGATGATAATTACTTTGTTTTGAATTTTTAATTAAGAAATTTTTAAAAGCTATTGAAAAAAAAGTTTAAATTTCTAAAAATATTATAAGTTTAACTATATATGGGGTTTTCTAGAAAAGAATACCCCTATATTTTTTAATAGATAAATAATTTTTAGCAATGAAAGTTTTAAAAAGTAATGGTAATATAGAAGAATTTGATATTACTAAATTGAAAGCATGAATAATAAGTGCTTTTAAGTCTGTTAACCAAGTTCCTGGGGATATAGAAGATATAGTTCAGTTGATTGTAAATAAAATTAAAGAGAATTTATGAGAAGATGATATTATATCTACTAAAGTGATTGGAGATATAGTTGAAAGAATCTTGATGGAAAAATGATATTTTGATGTTGCTAGATCTTTTATATCTTATAGAACTAAAAGACATACAGAAAAACAGGAAACGAAAGAAATATATGTAGTAAAAAGAGATTGAAGGAAACAAAAGTTTGATGTTAATAAAATTCATAAATTATTTGATATTTTCTCTAAAGATTTACCAGAATGTAAGCGAGATGATTTTTATAAAGAGTTTAAAAAATATATTATTCCTAATATTTCTACTCAGAAAATTTTAGATATAGCAACTAAAGCTTGTGTCGATAATATTTCTACTAATAATATAAAATGGCACATTTTAGCTTGAAGGTTTATATTGGCTGATCTATATAAACAAGCCTGTTTGAATAGATGAATAAGTTTAGAAGATGTATATTCTCCTCAAAGTTATCTGGATTTTTTTGAAAATTATATTAGGGAAGGACTTTATTATGAAAATTTTTTTAATTTTTATACAAAAGAGGATATTTTAGTGGCAGCTAAGTGGATAGATAAAAATAGAGATTATAGTTATGGTTATACTACTATGAATATGTATAGAAAAAGATATTTACTTAATCCTAACAAAGTTGTTAGAGAATTGCCTCAAGAAATGTATCTTTCTGTAGCTTTGTTTTTAGCAATTCCAGAGTGATTAGATATTATTAAAAATTTTAAAAATTGAGATATTAATGATTTAAATTTGTCTAAAGAAGATAAACAGCAATTGGAAGATTTAGTTAATAAATTGTCAGATAGGGATTTTCAGATTTTAAATAAAAAAGACAGACATTTAGATGATATTGAAAAGTTATCAAAAGATATTTTATTACATCCTTGGTTAAGAAAAAAAAGATTACAGTTTGCTAAAAAAGTTTATGAATATACTTCTTCTTGAAAAATTTCTTTGCCAACACCTACTTTACTTAATGCAAGAACTAATTTTCATCAATTATCTTCTTGTTTTAAATTGAATGTTGATGATGATTTGAGATGAATTTATCATACTATAGAAAATATGGCCCAAATTTCAAAATTTGGGGGAGGAATATGATCATATTTAGGACATATAAGATCTAAATGAGCTCCTATTAGATGAAGATGGTGAGCGTCTGGTTGAGTTATACCTTGGATTAAAGTTATGAATGATACTGCAATAGCTGTTAATCAACTTTGAGCTAGAGCTGGTGCTATATCTGTTACAATTGATATTTGGCATAAAGATATTAGAGATTTTTTGGAACTACAAACTGAAAGATGAGATATAAGACAGAAGGCTTATGATGTTTTTCCAGCAGTCAGTATACCTGATCTTTTTATGAAGAGAATGATAGAAAATAAAGATTGGACTTTGTTTGATCCTTATGAAGTTAGACATTTTTTGGCTAAAAAGTTGTTTGAAGATATAAAAAAAGAATTTGATTTTATTGTTAAAAAACTTTCAAATGTTTCTTTTGAATACGAATTAATTTTTAATTCACAAGAGACTGCTAAAAAGTTTGAGTTAAAGTATAGAGATAGATTTTTAGATATTGAAAGATTTGATAATGAAGTTTTAGTTAAAGTTAAAGGATTAGAAGATTATTGGGGAGAGGAGTTTGAAAAGTTGTATGAGTGGTTAGAACTACAACCTTTGAAATTAAAAGAGCAAGTAAAAGCTAAAGAACTTTTTAAACAATTTTTGATGACCATAGTTGAAACTTGAATGCCTTATGTTTTTTTTAGGGATACTGCTAATAAATATAATCCTAATAGTCACTGTTGAATGGTTTATTCTACTCAACTTTGTACAGAGATAATACAAAATACTAAACAACCTAGGTTTGTAGAAGAAGTTTTAGAAAATGGAAAAGTGGCAATTAAGTATATACCTTGAGATTTAGTAACTTGTAATTTGGCATCTATAAATATTGCAAAAGTTTGGAAAGATGAAGATATAGCAGAAGTTATACCTGTTGCAATGAGAATTTTGGATAATGTTATAGATTTAAATTTCTATCCAATTAAAGAGTCGTTTTTGACTGCTAAAAGATATAGACCTGTTGGTTTATGATTTATGTGATTAGCTGAGCATTTAGCGACTCAAGCTAAGCTTAGATATGATAGTCCAGAAGCTGTAGAATATGTAGATAAACTTTTTGAAAAGTATGCGTATTGGACTATTAAAGCTTCAGTAGATTTAGCAAAAGAAAGAGGTGCATATCCATTGTTTGATTGAAGTCAACGGTCTAAATGAATTTTATGGTGAAAAGATAAAAGGTGGTTTTATGAAAATACCGAACATTGACAATTTCGAGAGGATTTGATAGAAAATGTTAAAAAGTATGGTGTAAGATTTGGTTATCATCAAGCTCCAGCACCAAATACTTCCACATCTTTAGTAGTTTGAACAACAGCTGGTGTTTTGCCTGTTTATAAAAAGTATTTTGTAGAAACTAATAGTAAATGAA
>CAYNHJ010000080.1:0-3414 GCA_964397125.1 uncultured Candidatus Peribacteria bacterium | reverse complement strand
TTCAAACGACAAAAACATAATACCTCTATGGCTCTTTGGTTTTTTAAGATAATTTTACTTTCCACCTCCCCGACTACTACTTCACCGACTTGAAGAACTACTATAATTCCGACAACTTCAATAACAAACAGTTTTTTCTGTTGTATCCCACAATAATTTTGAATACAAAAAATTATAATATCTTACTCAATCTAATGTTTTGACACTAACTATTTGTGAAAATCTAGGAATATTATTGGCATATGAAACTAAATATCAAATTAGTCAACCTAATATAAATCCTGTTAATCATAAAATTAAGAAAACTTTCATTTCCTTTTTTAAAATCATAAAATGTTTTTGTATTTTACTTTTCTTAACTGCAAATTTCAATTATAATCTTTTAAATTAACTTTTATATTAGCTTTTTTATCTAATGGCAAAACCATATCTTTATTTTTAATAAAATCTTTCAAAAAATTAACTAATACTTGTCTGTCATCATCATTTTCAATTTTAAAGTAAAATCAATTGTAATAAGTATACTTATATTCTTTTCATCAAGCATCATATGTGGAAATATATTTATAAGTATAAGGTTTATTTCATTTAAAATATAACTCGTATAATCAAGTTGATAAATTAGATAATTTACTTAATCTCAATTGATTTAAAACTTCTAAATTCCTATCTTTAGATAATTCTAAAATATTTTTTTCAACAATTATTTTTTTATATAACATATTATATCATAGTAGAGAAAATACCGATAAAATAAACAGATATAAAAATATAGTAGAAAATCTTAAAAAACTATCCTTATATTCTATTAAAAGATATCAGAAAAAAACGAAAATAATTAAAGTTTCAGGTATAAAAATAACTACAATCATAAATAATATAAGTCCAGATATTACTAAAATATCTTTAACTCATAAATAAGAAAAAGTTTTCTTCAAAGAAAGATCTTTTAACGTTGATATATTATTTTCATAATTATGATAATTTCTTCTATAAACAACCTCATAAAAGTTAGCCTCCTTATTAGACTTACTTTCTTCTTTTTCTAATACATAATTTTTTCAATTATAACTAAATTCATATAAAATAACTTTTTCTCAAATTTCATATCATTTTCATACTTCTCAATAAACTTTTTTAACTGTTACTTTATCTTTTTCTTCAAAATAAATAGTTTTACCTTCTATTTTTATATACTCTTCAGTTATCTCGTCAATTTTATAAGGAAACTCTACTTTTTTACTTAATTCAACCTCTCTTTCTGTTTCATAGTATGTTCAAGTCCGCCATTTTGATTCAGACTCAGAAAGCCGAAAAATATCCCCATTTTTATTATAAAGTATATATTCATTATAAACTAATTCTCACTTATCTCAATCTTCTTCCCAAATTCAAGAATATTGAACTACTCAAGCAACTTTATACTTTTCTCAATTTACCTCATATTCTCAACCTACTCTTATATCTTTTAAAAATAACGGTCTAACTCACTTAAAATCCCAAACAAACTTTGTTCAACAATATGGACATTTAAATTTTAATTTAGTAATCTTTCAAGATTTATAATCTTGAATAACTTTTTTATTATACTCATCTTCAACTAAAGGAGCTCAACAATGAGGACACTTTATAGTCTTTCACATATATTTTATTAACCTTCAAGTTACTTTCTTATTTTTAGTTCAACTTTCATCTCAACAAATTTGTTTATATAAATTTTTATACTTAACTAAATAAACATTGCTGCTATCAATACTTTCAGCCTCTTTCAAAAGGCTAAAAAACCTTTCACAATCTTTTTCTATATAAGCTTTGTAAATATCATTTAAAATTTGATAAATATCCCTATTTTGAGACATTTAAATCAACAAATTGAAATATAAAAACAGTCAGAAAAATCTGCAAAAAAAATATGAAAAGTCTCTCAAAATTATATCCTCAGTAATTGCTTGTGATTGAACTTTAAGATTATCAGTGATTGTTTAACACTATCCACTAATAGCAGCAGCTATAATGATAGCTATTCAAATAAAAAAAGCTCAAAACATTATTGCTATAGCAATATTTTGATCCTCTACCAACTCTTTTTGTAAAGACCAAGGTGTTAACTTTTCTACAATTATAATAGACAAAGCATAAATAACAATTCCTACTAAAATATACAACATTGTTTCTCAAAATATAGTCCAATTCATTGTTATTTACTTTTAAAAACTAAAACATTAGTGTTAGTCTTTTCTACAAGATAATGATCAGCTCATTTCTTTAAATCAATATATTCAATTTTATCTCCATATATAGGATAATTAAACTGTCACTCTATTCCTTCAATCTTACAAATTCAACTTTCTACTACAAAATATCCATCAACAACACTACCAACTTTTTGATATAAATTTTTAAATTTCAAATCATCAATTTTTAAATCACTATTAACATTAAATACTGTTATTAAACCTTCATCTTCTTGAATCATTATATCTTTATTTTCAAATATTCCTTTTCTATCTTTCACTACCCATCAAAACCATTTCTCCCAAAATCAAGAAGCATTCATACATCTTATATGTCAACTTATATATACTTTTACTAGCCAATTATCTACTTTTGATTTATAAACTTCTTCGTCTGATAACCAACTAACTTTAAATCCATCTATTACATCATTAGAACTATTATCTTCTACAGCATAAAAATATTTTCAAATTGAAAAAGTTGTAGGAAAAGGAACAATTGGTGCTTGTTTTCATATTACATCAATACTGTCTCTCTGTATTAACAAAATAGTATTACAATAAGGACAAACTATCTCTACTGCTCAAGGTAATACTTCTAGCGGTGCTCAACAAGAAGGACAGTTCATAACTAATAAACATCTAAAAAATTCTAAAATGTATCTTCTGTTATCTAAAACTATCCTTATCTATTTATACTCACATTTCAAATTATACTTTCAAAATCTTGTCTAATTTAGAACATCTTTATTAAAAATCCAAATTATCAAAAATTCATCAAATAATATCTCCTATAGTTTCTACTACTTTAGAAGTAGCTCAAAATACTCATTCTGCTATAGCCTTCGCTGCCTCTCATAAATCTACAAATTCACTTAATCATTCCATTACTCATTCCACTGCTCATTCAAATAATTCATCTTTCAATCTATCTACAAAACTTTCTTCCTCATCACCAATCATATTATGTTTTATAGTCTCTTCTAAAATTTCTTTCTGTTTATACAGATTTTGTAAGAGTTCTTGCTCTTTAAATGACAAGTCTTCCTTTTGCTCTAAAGTAGTTATTAAATTTTCTAATTTTTCTAATCTTTCTTGAAAAGAAAGCATCTTTATAATATTATGATTAAAGTTATTCCAAAATAGTAAAATGATTTTTTCTTTTTCGACCCCGGGGTTT
>CAYNHJ010000079.1:0-3419 GCA_964397125.1 uncultured Candidatus Peribacteria bacterium | reverse complement strand
CCTATATCATTTTCAATGTTTATCTTTATATGCTCAATCTACAAACTTTCTAAACTTTATATATTCCAAATCAACATGAATCTGATTATTAATATCAAAACATCATTTTTTCTTATATTTTTGTTTAATATTTTTTAATTTTTGCATCCTTCTCTTCCACCGTCTCTTTCATCATCTCAATACATAATCTAATAATCTACTTGTAGGATAAATATCTTCCTTTAACATATCTATCACTATCCTAATATCTAATTCCTTTCAATCTTTAACATACTCTATTATATCTTCAAACAAATATTTCCAACTTATTCATTTTTCTTTTATATATCATCCTAAAAGTTGTAAGGTTCTTTTATTCAATCATTTAATCCTTCTCTTTAATATTTCTATCTCATTCATTCGCAAATTTTCTATATCTTTCCATTCTGGTAGCAAAAATACATAATTTCTTACTCATATATCAAATCAAAACAAATCACACATTTGTTGATATTCCCCTGTAATCATTTTTATTTCCTCTCTTCCTATTATCCAACATCAATACATTGTTCAATATTTTTTTAATATTTTTACACTTTCAAATTTTAAATATTCTCTTCTTTCTAATTTCTCATCAAACCATTGCTTGGTCCAAGGTTCCGGTCACTCTCACTCATAAGTTTCTAATTCAAATTCTAATATCTTTTCTCAAGCTTCCATAAATTTGTGTAAATTCCTCCAATTAACCGGAAAATCTTCTGGAATCTCAATTCATTTCCTTATTGCTATTTTAAAATATTCATAAAAAATATTATCTCACTCTAAAACCTCACCCGCTCTTTCTATAACAAAGTTTAAACTCTTAAAATCTTTTCTTTCTAAAAAGAAAACTATCAAAGGTAAAATTTTTCTTGAAAGTCCATATATCTCTAGAAATCCTTCTCAAACACCTCATAAAAAATTTTTAACCCTTCTTCTTATCGATTCTGATAAACCTAAAGTTCTATTATTATCTAATTTTCTATTTACATTTTTTCTATTCCTAAAAGAATCAACTTTTGACATTTTCAATTTTATTTTAAATAATATAATTATAACTAAATAAATTTATTTAATATTTAATATTTCATATTTTTTATTTTAAACATTTATCAAAATTTATCAAAAAAATAAAAAGGAAAATATCTTCCTCCTAATTCAAAATCTTCATCATAATAAACTATCTTCTAAAAGCATATAAATAGATTCACTTTCTTTTTCAGTTTTCAACAATCTTAGCTTTAAATTTAAAATCTCAATGTATTTCTGAATACAATTCAAAAGCTTTAACTATTTCTTCAGGAAAATCGTAAACTACATTCACATCAAAAATAAAAATTTCTCTACTCAAATCTGTAAAAAAATCTAAAAATCTAGTTTTTATATCAAAAGGAAGATATATTATATTATCTAAAAACCTTAAGTTATTAATTACTCTTATAGCAAAAAGTAAAGTCTTATCAGGTTTATTATTATCTAAATTCCTATAATAATAAAATTTCTCTAAATCTTTAAAATAAAATCTAAAATTATCTTTATATCTTCTCAATACAGCTAAAATTTTCTTTAAATCATTACTTTTATAAAAACCATATTTAAATTCGAATCATTTATCTACATAAATTTGGAAAATTTCTTCATCAGTTATATATTTTTGCAAAATTAATAAAATATAAAGCAGCAAAATAGCTTCACTATAATCTACCAACTCTATTCTTTTTATACTTTTAGGTCTATATTTTTCTAAATAATATATAGAAAAAAGTCAATTTCAACATCATACATCTATAACATTTTCAACTCATTTTAACAATTTTTTTCAGAAAAGAAATTTTCTCAATTTTCAATATCTTAACTCTTCAAATCTATCTAAAATCTTTTCTCCTTCAATCTGATTAAAACTAGAAAAAGTATCATTATATATGGCTCCAATTGATGTATTTCTAGAAAAATAAGGCTCCAAATTTAACTTCAACTCCTCTTTTATTGTTTCTATAATTTCACCTACAGTTTCAAAAGGATCAATATCCTTTTGATATAAATCCACTATTTTTTCTTCTAAATTCCTCATAAAAAAATTATTATTTTAAAACATATAAAAATTTGTTCTAAAATAAATCTTCTGTTATCCAAAATTATTCTTGCTCTATGGGTTTTCCAAATACATTCCAAATTATATCTCCAAAATCCTTTTTACCTATCTCAAAACAATTTTTTAATCAATCTTTCAAACCTTGAAGTTTTTCTTTCAATCGTTTCTTCAACTTTATTATCTTCTTTTCTTTTAATTTCTCTATCCTTATTAGTCAAAACAACAAAATTTTTTATCATCTTTTCTCATAAAGAAGTAAGTTTATAAAATCTGTCATCCTCCGGAAATATAGAAAGCAATTTTAAATATCATAAATAAAATATATCCTTTACTAGATATAATCAAAAATTTGAAATCAAAGTAGACACAGATCCTTGTGGATGTTCGAGTAAATAATTATACAATTTCCTTCTAGTTTCTAAAGAATAGTCAAATAGTTTATTATAAATTCCTATTAATGACATCTTCTCTTTTCACAATACTTTTCTCCAAAACTTATCTCATTTTTCCAAACTTTGTTTAATTATACTAACTACTATTAATTTCTCTAACAAATTTTTACTTCTAACCTCACCAATATAATTTTTTAAAGCTTCAATATCATCTTTTATCCTATCCACATTAATCTCAGGATATATTCCAAAAGGATTAGTTAAATAGCTATTTACTGTTAATTCAATAGAATATAAATCAAATTGTTTCTTTTCTAGATTCGAAAAACTATTCAAGTTTTCCATAAATTATTAAATTAGAATATAAATCATACTTTTCCATAAACATCTTTTATCTTCTTTTCTGCTATTTCATTAGCTTTCTGTCCCCCTTTTTCTAATATTTTCTTTATATCATTATCTGACAAACTCTTAGCTTTTTCTTGAATTGGTTTTAAAAATCATAAAAGTTTTTCATAAAGATACATCTTTACATCTTTATATGCCAATCATCATTGCAGATATTTTTGTCTAATTTCTTCATCTTCTTTTTCAGTTAAAAACAACTTTAAAATATTATAAACATTACACTCATCTGGATTTTTTGGTTCTTCAATTGGAATATTGTTAGTAACTATAGATCTTACCTTTTTAAGTAAAGTTTTTTCATCTTCAAAAATTCAAATATAATTATTATAAGATTTAGACATTTTTCTACCATCTATTCCTGGAACAGTTGCTACATCTTCTCTAATAAAAGGCTCAGGTAATTTAAAAGTTTCTCAAAACAATCTATTAAATTTTTCAGCTATATCTCTTGTAAATTCTAAATGTTGTTTTTGATCTTTTCACACAGGTACTAAATCTGGATCATAAAG
>CAYNHJ010000078.1:0-3425 GCA_964397125.1 uncultured Candidatus Peribacteria bacterium | reverse complement strand
GATGAAATTCAAAATTTACCTAAATGGCATATTTTTGTAAATAGACTTGTTAGAAATGGACTAAATATTATTTTGTCTTGATCTAATTCAAAATTATTATCTCAGGAGTTTTGAACTTATTTGACTTGAAGATATTTACAGACAACTATTTATCCTTTTTCGTTTAGAGAATTTTTAATAGCTAAAAGATTTAATTTTAAAGAGAAAAATTTCAAAGATTGAATTTATAAAGCTAATTTTTTTTCTTTGTTAGATGAGTTTTTACAAAATGGTTGATTTCCAGATATTGTTGTAAATAATATTGAACCTAAACTATATTTGGAAACGTTGGTAGATAATATTTTAACAAAAGATTTGTTTTTTAGATATAAAATAAAATACATTCATCTTTTGAAAAGATTATTACAACTTTGTTATTCTAATTTTACAAAAGAATTTTCATATCAAAATATAAAAAAGACTTTGTGAGTAAGTAGTATTCAAACTATTCAAAAGTATTTGTTTTATTTACAACAAGTTTATTTAGTAAACATAATAGATAAGTTTTCCTTTTCTGAATATAAAAAACAAAAATATAATAAAAAAATATTTGTAATTGATAACTGATTTGTTAATTTTGTGTGAAACAATATTTTTTGGGAAAATAAATGAAAATTATTTGAAAATTTTATTTATACAGAGTTTATAAAAGCTTGATATAAAGTTTATTTTTATCAAGATAGTAATTTAAAGATAGAATGTGATTTTATTGTAGAAAAAGATTGAAAATTACAAGCTGTACAAGTTTGTTATCAATTGAATGAAGAAAATAAAAAAAGAGAACTGGCAGGACTTTATCATACAATGAAAAAATTTAATTGTAATTGATTTATTTTAACATTAAATCAAAATGGTGAAGAAAGATATTTGGATAGAAAGTTAAGAGTTGTTAGTTTAGATAAGTTTTTGTTTGAGGTGGTAGATATTTAGCGATTTAAGGATAAAATGAGGTTTTGTATTTATATTAATTTTTTATTAATTTTTTATTGTTGATTTTATAAAAATTTTATGTATTATCTGTTAGATATAAAAATAATTTATATATTTTCTGTTAGATATGGAAATCAAAAGAAAAAAATATTTGGATAAAATAGAAAAATCAATAAATAGTTGAAAGATAACTTTGCTTATATGACCAAGAAGGGTTTGAAAAACATTTTTTATGAAAAAATTTTTTAAAAAATATAAAAATGAATCTGTTTGGTATAGTTTTGAAGATGATGTTTGACATAAATTTCAATCTTCAGAAGATTTTTTGAATTTTTTGAAAATAAAAACTTGAAAGAAAACTTTTAAGTATATTTTTTTAGATGAAATACAGTTTGTTCCTGGAATATCATTGATTTTAAAAAAAATATATGATACAAATAGTTGATTTAAAATAATTTGCAGTTGAAGTTGATCTTTTAAAATTTTTTCAAGTTTAGAAGATAGTTTGATTTGAAGAGTAAATTTGATAAATGTTTATCCTTTAACTTTTCAGGAATTTTTTGGATTTAAAACAGGTAAAAAATTATCTGATTTGTTTGAAAATTTTTATCAATGAGTAGTTGAAGATAATTGGTTTTTGTTAGAAGAATTTTTGAAATTTGGATGATATCCAGAGGTAGTTTTAGCTAATTCAATAGAAGAAAAAATTGAATTTTTAAGAAAAATTTATGATTTATGGTTAAATAAAGATATTAAGTTTATCTTATCTTGAGAAGATTTTTTGAATTTTGAAAGATTATTTAAAGCAATAGCATTTAGATCTACTAGCATAATTAAACCTGCTATTATAGCAAATGATTCGTGAGTTTCAGTTTATAAAGTTAAAAAGTTTTTACATATTTTAGAACAAAGTTTTGTAATTTTTTCATTAAAACCTTTGGTAGAAAAATATTCGTTGGAAATTAAATCTTGAGAAAAAATATATTTTATTGATATTTGATTTTTAAATTATATTAAATGAAACTTTACAACAGAGGAAAGATGAGAACTTATAGAAAATTTTGTTGTTTCTGAGATTAAAAAGGTTTTGTCTTCTATTTTTAGACTTTATTTTTGGAAAAAATTAAATCAAAGTGAAATAGATGTTGTTTTAAAAAATATTGTAAAAAATGAATATATACCTATTGAAGTTAAAACAAAATCAAAAGATGTTTTACCTAAAATATTTATAACTTTCCAGAAGGTTTACAAGTCAAAAAGATGAATTTTGTTTAATAAGTCGTTATTTAGGAGTAGAAAGGTTGATAATTTTGATTTAGAGGTGGTGCCTTATTTGTTTGTTGATTTGATAGAAAGGGTGGTTGGAGAGTAAATATTGTAGTAAGTATGGATGATATAAGTTTTAAAGAAGAAAGTTGAATAAAACATATTAAATGTAAAACATATTAACGTTAGGGAGTTCGAAAAATTGTTTATTTTTTAAAGTTTGTAAAATTAAAATGTCTAATAAGATAATTTAAAAAAATTGAGAAAAATTAAAGTTTGGTGAAAAGATGTTTGTATTTTAGTAATTTAAAACAATACGTTTTATGAAACATATTATAAGATTAAAAAAATGACATAAAATAAAAGTTTGGTGAAAAGCATTAGTTTTGATAGATTGGTCTAATATACAAAAAACATATTGTGAACATAAAGGAATTACAAATTTCAAAGAGAGTTATAATTTTTTGATAAAGTTGATAAGACTTTTATCAAAGGATTTTAAGTCTGATAAAGTTTTAAAGGAAAATATATATGTATTTTTTGGATTAGATGAAGATATTAAAGGGTCAAAGTTATTTATTGAGAATTTACAAAAGTTTTTAGGAGAAGAGAATGTTATTTTTAAGAAAGTGAAGAAGATAAAAACTGAGATTTGATCAAAGCGTAAGGCAGATTTTGATGCTGAGATATGATGTATTATTTGTGAGAATAAGGATAAATTTAAAACATTTATAATTTTATCAGGAGATGGGGATTTTGCTAATTTATATAAAAAACTTTTAGAAAAATGAAAACAGATCATTATTTTACATTGAGCAACAGAAAAAGAAAAAATAATTTTTAAAAAGGATGGTAGTATGAAAAAGAAGAAATATAAAAAGTATAATCTTTGAAGAGAAATATATGAGTTAAGAGAAGAATACCATCCACAGATAATAAATTTCCCAATTGATGATTTAAAAAATTTAGAAATATAAAAAAACCCGGTTGGACTTTAAAGTATCCAACCAGGCAGGCGGAGAGCAAAAGCCCCCCCCATCCAACACTTGTAACATTATAATAATAAAAATTTTTATAAAATCAAGATTTAAAACAATGAAATTAAAAAAAATACTTATCACTTGATGATTAGGTTATATTTGATCTCATGCTGTAGTAGAATTTGAAAAAGTTTGATATAAGACTGTTAT
>CAYNHJ010000077.1:0-3508 GCA_964397125.1 uncultured Candidatus Peribacteria bacterium | reverse complement strand
ATTTTAATCACTTTCTAAATTTTGTCAAATTTCCTCATGTTTAGCAAAATTTTTACTATTGACATTTTGCAAATCTATTTTTCTAATTACTAACTTCTTATCAAAAGATTGCTTAACTACATAAATATCTTTATCTTCTAAATTTCATATAACAAATATTCACCTGTTTAATTCATCATAAAAATCATAAAGTTGATTAATAAATCTTGAAGTTCTTATACATCATTTACTCATTGGTTTTCATAGTTGAGTTAAACCCCAAGGAGTTGTTGTATGAAAAGCTAAATGAATTTCTTTAAATCAATATTCATATTTCAAACTAACTTCTCAAGTTTTTGCATTAAAATAATATTTTCACAAATAAAATATTCTACTGCCTTCTGGTCAATATCACATACCATCAGTTCATTCTGCTCTTCGATCATATTTATAAAAACCTAATTTTCATCTATCAATTATCAAATGAGGAGTTGGATAATAATCTTTTCATCTTTTAGGATTTCCTGTGCTAATTTTATCATATCAAATAAAAATCAACTTTTTTTGGCTACTATCATAAAAAAACAAATATAATCTATTTAACTTTGTATCTAGGTATGTTATAAACTCACTTTTGTTAATTTTTATCTTCTCCAATAAATTGGACAAATATTGCTTTACATTTTCTATGTTTTCTTCAGCTAAAATATCTTTTTTTACAAAAAATTTAAATAAATTCTTTAAATTATCTACAGACAAATCATATTTTTCGAAATAATCTTTATAATGAAAATTAGCATCATTTATAAAATCTTTTACTGTTATAATATAATCATGTCAAGCTTCAAATCTTAACTGTTTTTCTCAATCTCTATGTCTATATAAAAAATATTTCTTTTGCTCTGAACTATATTTATAAAGTCAATATTTATGACTATCAATAGTTAAATATATAAAATTTCAAACATAAGGAAAACTCACAATTTTCCTATTTACTCTTAATCTAATAACAGGCAATGAGATTTTCAAATAATTTATAGTGTTTTTGTTATTCTCCTTCCATTTTAGCAAAATTTTTGTTATTATTTGCTTATTAAACTTTTCTAAACTATATTTAGGAGAAATAGTCTCAATCTTATTTTCTATTCTCATTGTTAGATAAAATAACTAAATAAATTAATACTTTATTTTCCCAATTTTGTTTTATCCCAAATCTATATTCATATAATCTTCATCTTCTTTTAAGGTTTTCTTTAATTTTTCTTAATACTATATTTTCAATCTGACAACGACTATACAAAGAAATATTCACAATCTTATAAGAAGGTATCTTAAGTTTTTGACCAACTTTCAAATATCTAGCATTATCAATTCAATTAATTTTCATAAATTTATAAAGAGAAATTCTTGATTTTTTAACATATCTTTTCCATATTGAAAACAATGTATCTCATCTTCTAACTGTGTAATAACCTTTTATTATCAATTTTTCTTTCTTAACAGTAGAAATATGCTTTTCTATTTTACTAATAAAATCTTCGAAAGATTCTCAATTATATTTTACTTTGATTTTTCATATTCTTATATATTCTCACTTAGAAAAAGCAAATTTTATATATTCTCATAAATCTTTAAAATCTACAAGTTTAGGTTTATCTTTTAATATCAATTTTTCATATCTATCCAAAAATTTAATTGCTCAATAATATTTCCACGGATATTTAAATTGTTGAAAAATAATAAATTCTATATGTTTCAAAAGTTTATTGGAATTATTACTTATCAATTCTCAAGAAGATTTAAAAACTAAAGAATATCATCATTTAAAATATTTTCTTTCTACAAATCTTAACCGTTTTCTTAAACAGATAACATTTCTTCTACATCTAACTTTCAACACATATCTATATTCTAAATACAAATCTTTTAATATGGTATCATATTCTACAATACTTTTAGGAAATTTTTTAAACCTATTTATTATTCACCCATTATACATTTCTAATGCTAAAAATATATCATCCTCTAAGATATAATCTTTAATACTTTTCTTAAAACTAACTGGTATATATACTTTTTGACCTTGTTTTAATAGTTTAGGATTCAACTTATTATTCATTAATAAATTAATTTTTAACAAAAATTCAGGATTTAAATTGTATCTCTGAGCAATTTCTTTAATTGTATCTCATTTTTTAATTTCATAAACTCAAATTTTGTCTATATACTTCAAAAAATCCTTATTAACTTTTCATGTTTTCACTAAAACTGAAAATATGTTATTTCTAATTAGCATAGCTGCAGCCTTTGCTGAAAAAACAGGATCTTTTCTCAAATCTCTTCAAAATCAAACTAATCAATAAAGCTTTCCAGTATCCTTTGTAAATTGGAAAAATCATTTAGCATGTCTATTATTATCTTTCATACCAAAATAACTTTCAACCCATCATATCATTAGCAACTTTTTAGCTCTATTTTCTCAAAGAATATCTCCTAACTGATCAATAAAAATTTCTTCCCATAAAGGTTTAAAAACTTCATAAAAAACAACTCATTTTTTAACTATTCAATAATTTCTTTCTTTTAAGTATTCCTTATAAAATAAATTTTCAAATTTTTTAAGAGAATCTTTATCTATCTTTTTTCATGGTTTTTCATATTTTCTTAAAACTGAAAATAGATGTTTTTCTACACTTATATTAAAATTCTCAATCTCTCTTCTTAAATCTCCCAACTCTTCGGAGATATTAAATCTTGAAGCTAGAAAATTTTCTATTAATCATAATTTCATTGGAATTTTTTATTTTAAATAAATTCTCAACTTTTTCTTTTTTATACTTTTATAATTTGTTATTTCTGAAGACAATATTGAAATTAAACTAACTAAATCTATATCGTCCAAATCTTTAATTTCTCTTTTAGAATATGTTACATTTAAATTTATAAAAACATCGTCTCAGAGTATCTCTACTGTCCAACTTATATATCTACCTCTCTCTTTTTCATAGAATTGAACTCTTAAAGTTTTTCCATCCTTATCGGAATACAAAACTTTTATTTTATATTCTCATATATCTATTATTTCTTCAGTCTTAAATCATTTCTTCAACCTTCTTCTATTTTTTATAATATCAACAAATCTTAAAATTACTTTTGAATTGTCAAAATTACCCTTTCAATAATAATTAAAAATATCTTCTTTAAAATTAAATAAAAACAGTCTACCTATCTTAGAATAAATAAAATAAAAAAATTTTAATAGTTTATCACTATCTTCAAATACCAAAATAAACTCCTCTCATCCATATCTAAACCATAATCCTTCATTTTCAGAATAATATTCATTAAACAATTTCATTATATTACCTAAAATTATATCTCATCAAACATGAGAAAAAATACTATTAACTGCTTTAAAATCATCTATATCTAACAACAAAATATGTAGATTTCTCCTCTGTTGTATCATTAACTCTACCCACTTACAAAAGAGATTGTCTTTCTTTCATTTACCAGAAAATAACAACTC
>CAYNHJ010000076.1:0-3581 GCA_964397125.1 uncultured Candidatus Peribacteria bacterium | reverse complement strand
TCTACATCCCAATAATCCCTTTCTGGCTTTACTCAATTTTTTAACAAATTTTTTAATTTTTCAATAGTTTTTATTTCTTTTTCAAACATTTTTTCATCATCTCAAGTAAAATATTTTTTATTGTTTTTCATATAATTTTCTAACTTATCAAGTAAATCTATATCTTGATCTAAAATAGCTTTTTTCAAAGCTTTAACATAATTTACCAAAACTATTCATTTTTTAGCAGAAACATCATTTTCTAACTTAGGATACAAAACAGTATTTACTTTCTCTACTTTTCAATCTGAAAGCTTATAACTAACTTCAAACTTTAAAGGTTTATTAAGCTTTTGTTTTAATTTTAATAATATAATTGATCATCTATAGCCATCAGCAGTAGGTGGTGTAGGAAACAAAGTATTTATATGAAAAAGTTCTCAATTTTGTTTTATTAAGTTACTGTCTATACCATATACATCATCAACTAAGTCAGGATTGCTTACCTTAAATGACAAATCGTAAACCATTGGGAAAAAATTATAATCAAATTCATCAACTAATCTCCTATATATATCATAACTACTATTTACAAAGAAATAATTAGCTCATCTATAACCGGCTATTTTCTGAACAAAAGCTTGTTGAAAATCAATTCATACTCACACAAAAGTAAAATACACTCATTTGTCGGCTAAATTTTTTAATATTTTTGATAATCACTCAGCACTATAATCTCACAAATTTGGCATTGCATCTGTTAAAATAATTAGCCTTGTTTGATATCAATCTGACAAAATATCATCAGAAACAAGCTCCTCCACTTTTTTAAGTCAATCTTCTAAATTAGTTCCACCATCAGCAACTATTTGTTTTATATGGTCAACAAATTTTTGTTTATTTATATTTTTTATTTTAACAAATGGCACTACAATTTTTCATTTATTATCAAAAAGAACAACTGCTATTCTATCATCCGGTCTCATCTTGTCTACCATCTCAATTACAGCTTTCTTCACTAATTCTATCTTAGGCAAATTAGATGAATATTCTTTTACTTTTTCTTCATAATAAACCAGTTTATCTTTTGCTACACATTTGTTACCTTCTTTAAAATACACAAATCATTCTCAACAATTATGGTTATTTTTAGAATCCTTTAAATAATAGTAACTATCTATTCTTTCTCACATACTACCACTTTTGTCTATCAAAATAATAAAATTTGTATTTGGTCTTTTAAAATCTTCATTTTTAATATTTGAACCTAAACCAATATGAATATAATACTGTATTTTTCCATCCAAATCCTCGCCAGTTGTTAAAGCTACTAATGGACAAAACATTTTTTCACATTTTCATTGTGGGAGACTGAAATGATAATCACTAAAAACTCCATTATAAGTTATAGTATTCAAATTTGGAATATGTCAATATTTAATATTTTCTCTAAATAAATTTAAATCTTGATCTCCTCAAACTTTGTAAGCTATATTGGATCTAGTAAAATTAGGTGAACTTGAATTAATCGAAGGGTTAAAAGATGAAGAGTTTATTACTGTTGAATTTAAAGAAAGATTTTCTGGCCCAATTCCGTTTGCTCAAGGAATATTAGATGAAAAATTGTAATAATGATTTAAACCAACTTTTTCTTTTTGTAAAAATTTATATCAAAATTTTAAATATACCCCTCCTAAAACAACTCCTAATACTATCAAAAATAAAAATATTTTTACTACTTTTTTCATAGATTTATAATTTAAGAAATAAAAAAATTTTAAGAAACCATTAAACCAACTATATAGAATAATAAACTTACAATTAACCAACTAAGACCTATAAATACCAATCAAATACCAGCTTGTTTTAAAATAGTAAATCCTTTTTTGTATTTATTATCATCACCAGCTGCTGTAACCATCTGAAATCATCACCATAGCAAAAACTCCCAAAGCTATTAAAGCTAAAAGTCATAGCACCCAATTAATAAAGTTTTTAATTCAAATTAACAAACTGTCTTGAGCCAATGGCTCAGGACCAGGAACTGCAGGTCTATACTGTGTGGTAGGATTAAAAAATCCTCATTGATTTTGAGTTTGTTGTGCAAAAACATTATTAAATAACACCAATAAAACAAATCAAACTAATAAATTTTTAAACTTTCTCATTTTTTGTTTTTATTTTAAGATATAAAAGCATTATATTATTACGACAAAATTTTAAAAAAATTGCAAAAAAATTATTTTTGACCCCGGGGTCAAATAACAAAAATACTATTGAAAATACTATATAAAAACTTATATTTTAGAATAATATTTTAAAAGTTAACCCCGGGGTCTAAAAATGCAATCTCGACAACAAGAAGCTTTAAGTATAGCTAAAACTTCTATTTTAGAAGAATTTTGAAAAGCTAATTTATCTAATTATTCCCCTACAAATCCACAACTGCAACAAACTGGAGCTTGTTTTGTTACTTTAAAAAAGGATGACTGAACTACTCACTGAAGTTTAAGATGATGTATATGATCATTAATCGCTATTAGACCTTTATGGGAAGATATAAAAATAAACGCAAAAAATGCAGCTTTTAGAGACCCTAGATTTCCTCCTCTATCTGAAGAAGAAACAAAAAATTTAATTGTAGAAATTTCTGTTTTAACACCACCAGAAGAGAAAAATTTTTCTAATATTAAAGAATTACTAGATTACTTATCTACAAACAAACCTGGGCTAATTATTCAACTTTGACCAAAACAAGCAACATTTTTACCTTCTGTATGGGAAGAATTACCTGATCCAGAACAATTTCTAATACATTTAATATATAAAGCTTGATTAACTCCTCAAGAATTTGTTGAAAATTTTCCATTTGTTAAAATATATACTTACAATACTATTGAATTTAAAGATAAACGAGAAAATATACCAGTTATTTAAATTTTTAAATCTATAATCTAATGAACAAATCACTACTTATTTTTGTTGCCTCAATTTTAACAGCTATAGTTATAATCATAACTTTCACAATATTAAACAACAAACAAAATAATCATCAATCTTTTAACAATCTTAAAAATTTTAAAAAATTAACAGAATTACAAGTTATTCCTATAGACTTCAAAAACAATGGATTTATACCAACAAAATTCACATGCGATTGAGAAAATATCTTTCCAAAAATAGAAATCAAAAATATACCTACTAATACTAAAACATTAGCAATTATAGTAGAAGATCCAGATGCTCCTATGTCTAGACCTTTTATTCATCTTGTTGCAGCAAATATACCTGTAAATTGAGATAAACTAATAATAGATGAAAATTTACTAAAAAATTGAATTTTAGGAAAAAATGATTTTTGACAAATATGATGGTGATGACCTTGTCCTCCACACTGACACTGAATACATCATTATCATTTTAAATTTTTTGCTATTGATAGTAGTTTGCCTTTAAACAAAGGCTTTGATATAAAACAATTAAAAATTACCTTAGAAAATTACGAAAATCATATTATTGGATATTGAGAAATTGTATGACTTTATAAAAGATAATAAACTTATTCTAAAATTAAAATTCTTTAATCATAGACCCCGGGGTTT
>CAYNHJ010000075.1:0-3584 GCA_964397125.1 uncultured Candidatus Peribacteria bacterium | reverse complement strand
ATTTATATTTGATGAGAACAAAAATATTGATTTTGACTTTGTAAGATTGAGGAAGTTGAGGATTGAGACGACGAAAATTTTGAAAAATTAAAATTAAAAAATGTTGAAAAAATAAACAATAAAGATATTTTGTTTGTAAAACCTGTGTTTTTAAAAGTTTTTGATAAAGAAAAAGGAGTTTGAAACAAATGAGTTTATAAAGGGTTTTATGGATTAAATGTTTAAAATTTTAAATGATTTATGCAAAGATACAAAAAGATGAGTACTGAAATATTGTAAAATATGAAAATATTGAAACTCATACTTTAAAAGTAATTGATTATGCTTTTAAAAATATTTATCAAGAAGATTTGAAAATAATTTCTAAAATTTCTGGACGATCTGAAGATAAAATCAAAGAAGCTATATTTTTTGCAAGTTTTTTTCATGATGTTTGAAAAATAACAAAAGAATTTCAGAATACTATATTAGAAAATAAAAAGTCTTATCATCCATATTATTCTATGGCTATTTATTACAATTTATTTGATAACTTAGATTTTAAATTAAGTTATAATCTTTGATTTGGATATAAATTTGATTTTGATATTGTTATTTTAGCAATATGAACTCATCATAGTTTATTAAAAGATGAGCTTTATTTAACTAAAGACATAAATTTTGAAATTTTAGAAAAAGAACTACAGAATTTTTTGTGAAAATTGCCAGTTTGGTATGAAAAATATTTGAATAAAAAGTTTTCTTATAAAGTTGACAAGCAAAAAATAACAAAATTAAATCTTTTAGATTTTAATGAATATTGGAAAAAGTTAATAAAAAAAGAAAATTATCCTTCAGATGAAGATTTTTTGTATAAAATGAGAATATTATATTGATATATAAGTTGAATTTTAAATCTAGGAGATTGGCTTGCAAGTGCTGATTTTGATGATAGTATTCCTAAAATACAATTTGAAAAATTTCCTAAATTAAAGTTTGGTTTCGATCTAAAATGATTTCAAAAGAAATTGTCAGATATAAAAGGTAATGTAATAGTAGAAATTCCAACTGGTGAATGAAAAACTGAATGAAGTTTACTTTGGGCCATTAATAATTGGAAAGGGCAATTTAATAAGATTATTTATACTTTACCAACGCAAGTAACTAGTAATAAAATTTATGAAAGATTTATAAAATATTTTTGAAAAGAGAACGTAGGTATAGTCCATTGAAGTTCAGAAATTTTTATAAAAGATATTATAGAAGAGATTGATGGTACAGATGATGATCTTTATAAGAATGAAATTAATTTTACTAAGTTATTTTCTAAACCTATAACTGTTTCTACTTTAGATGCTTTATTGAAGTTTTTTATAAATTTGTGAAGATGGAATGTGGCAACAGTGAATAAATTAAATGCTTTAGTTATGGTTGATGAAATACATTTTTATGATCTGAAGTTTTCTGGATTTTTGGCTTACTTGATACAAAGTTGAATATTTGAAAAACTTGGGATAAAGATAGCTATACTTTCTGCATCTTTTTCTGAAATAAAAAAACAAAAAATATTATGAAGTAATCGGAAGAAAAATTTTTATCTTATTAGAGAAGATAAATTGTTTGAAAAATCTCCTAATGAAATATATTTAAGAGATAGTTATTTAGAAGATAATTTGGAAGAATTATTAGCAAAATTTAATTGAAAATATATTTTAGTAGTTAGAAATACAGTAAAGCATGCTGTAGAAACTTTTAATATACTAAAAAATTTAGGTTATAATGTAATGTTGTATCATAGTAGATTTCGTAGGATTGACAGAAAATTGAAAGAATATGAAATTTTTTATAGATTATGAAAAGAAAAATTAAAAAAATTTGATGAAGAGATAATTTTAGAAGGTAAGTATTTAAATTTTAATGAATATTTGTCTAATATCAAAAAGTCTCAACCTTTTATTTTAGTTGCAACTCAAGTGGTAGAAATAAGTTTAGATATAGATTTTGATGTATTGTTAACTGATATTGCACCAATAGATAGTTTAATACAAAGATTTTGAAGGGTTAATAGAAAAAAGTTAGAAAATAAGTTATGAAAAATTTTTGTTTTTTGAAGATATCATAAAATTGGATGAAAATATCCATATGATGATATGATTTTGAAATTATCATTTGAAAATTTAGAAGAGTGAAGATTATCTTTAAACAGATTTAATGAAATTTTACAGAAAGTTTATGAGGAATATTTTGATTCAAAAATTTGAAAAAACCTAATACAAGATAAATTTGAAATATGAAAGCAACTTTTCAATAAAAAACTTTTAGACAATGCAGGTATATTTAAACATTTTATTAAATATGATCTAAGAGATATAAAAAATGACGAAATAGAGGTATTCTTATTAAAAGATTATGAAAGATATTATATTAGTGGAGAAAAAATAAATGAAAAATATTTGATACCTTTTAAGATTTGGTATTTATCACAATGTTTAGCCATTGAACCTGATAAAAGATTTAAGCTTTATTATCCTGTTGTAGATGTATTATATGACTATCAATATGGAATTGAGATAAAGAAAGAAGAAAATTTTGAAGATTTATTTATTTAGATAGTACTATGAAAATAACTGGAGTTTTAGTAAATTATTTTATTCATTGTCCTAGGCAAGCATGGCTATTTTATAATAATATAAAAATGGAACATACATCAGAATTGGTAAAAATATGAAAGGTATTACATGAATTAAGATATTCTAGTGGAGATAATAATTTAGAAGAGATAGAATTTGATGAATTGAATATAAAAGTGGATAAGTTATTAATAGAAAAATGAACATTAATAGTTGAGGAATTTAAAAAATCTAATATTGAATTAAGGGCTCAATTTTTTCAAGTTTTATATTATTTATATAGACTCAAAGAATTAGGAGTAGATGAATTGATAGGAAAGTTGGTTTTTGATGAAAAGAAAAAAATAAATGAAAAAGAGATAAAGGATTTAGATTTCAAAATAGAAGGTTTTAAGTTATGGATTTTACCGACGAATAACAATTTTAATAAGTTGAGAAAGATTTTAGCAGATTTAGAAAAACTGTTAGAAGATAAAAATTTACCTGATAAATTATATAATAAAACTTGAGGTCCTAGTAAGAAATGTAGATGATGTAGTTTTTACCAATTTTGTTGGGTTTAGTAAATTTGAGAAATGTTAGTTTATATTTAATGTGCCCAATTAATTTTTTATGATGTTGTAGAAAATATAATTGAAAACTAATGTTTTAGAAAAAATTAAGTTGTTTTTGCAAATTTTGATATAGATTGGGACAAGAAATTGGAAAAAGTTAAATAAAAACTTGATTTGCGAAAAATTTTTTGTAATATATTAATATCGAAATTAAAGTTTTATAGGAGGTTTGAGCTTAACTAAGGTAGTATGGAAATTTTATTGTAAAACCAGAAGTAAAATGACAATTATGAGTTTGAGCTTAACTAAGGTAGTATGGAAATGTTTGTAGCTGATAATTTGTATATTTTTATTCTATTGTTTGAGCTTAACTAAGTTAGTATGGAAATTTTTTATTTTAAGTCCTGACTTAAAGTAAATG
>CAYNHJ010000074.1:0-3653 GCA_964397125.1 uncultured Candidatus Peribacteria bacterium | reverse complement strand
ACCATATCAGCTTCTAGCCATCATCTTCTTGCTTGTCAGATTCCATATTTAGGATATTCTATCAAATGTTTTATACTATGTGCATCTGTGTTGATTGCAAATTTACCTCACATTTGGGCAAATTTTTTTATTAGTTTATCAGGAAGATCTAATCTTAAAGGTTGACAGTTAATTTCCATTGCTATTCATTTTTCAATAGCTTTCTGAAAAACTTTATCCCAATTTACTTGTAATTCTTCTCTTTCTCATAAAATTCTATTTGTAGGATGTCATAAAATAGTTATATAAGGATTATCCATTGCTTTCAAATATCTTTGAGTTTGGTCTCATTTAAATCACAAATGTATAGAAGCTATTACTATATCACATTGCTTTAATATTTCATCAGGATAATCTAATGTTCAGTCAGCTAAAATATCACACTCCGTTCCTACTAAAATTTTAATTTTATTTTTATACTTTTGTTTTAATAAACTAATTTCTTTTAATCTTTCCAAAAACTTATCTTCATCTAATCAATTTGCAATAGCTAAAGTTTTACTATGATCAGTAATAGCTATATATTCATATCACAAGCTAATAGCAGTTTGAATTATGTCTTCTATTGAATTTTGTCAATCACTCCAATTAGAATGAATATGTAAATCTCATTTAAGATCATTATAACCAATTAATTTAGGTAATTTATATTCTATTGCTGCTTCTATTTCTCCATTGTCTTCTCTAAGTTCTGGTGGAATAAAATCCATTCATAAAGTATGATATATATCTTCTTCTTTTTCTCCTCCTATTTTTAACTCTTCTCAATTTTTAATTGTAAAAATTCAATATTCACTAATTTTATATCATTTTTCTTTAGCAATAGTTCTCAAATGAATATTGTGTTGTTTTGACCCGGTAAAATATTGCAAAGCAGCACCCCATGAGTCTTCGTCAACAATTCTAAGATCTACTTGTATATGAGGTTCTTTTAAAAATACTGAAGTTTTTGTAACTCATTTAGCAATGATAGTTTCAACATTTTCTAAATTTACAAATCTATCCATAGTTTTTATAGGATCTTCACTTATTGCTAGAATATCAATATCTCCAACTGTTTCTTTCATTCTTCTTGTAGATCAAGCTACAGATACTTTTTTAACTTCTTTAAAAGATTCTATTTGTTTGATAAGATTTTGTATATAAGGATAAACTATTCATAAAGGTGTTCTTTTCTTTGTAAATTGATACATTTCTAATCATTTTTTAATTTGCTGTAACTTCTGATATCACATTCTAGGAAGATTTAATATTTTTTCAGGATGCTTTTCTATAATATTTTTTAAATCTTCTATAGATTGTATTCATAAAATTTGCCAGAACTCTTTTGCTAATTTGGGTCATATTCATGGTACCTCCATGAGTTCCAAAACAGTTTCTGGTATTCATTGTTTTAATTCTTCATACTTTTTAATACTTCAAGTTTCTAAAAACTCTATTAATTTTTTCCGAGTTTTTTCTCAAAGTCATGGTATGGGTTTAAGTTGTCAATTTTTCCAAAGTTCATAAATATTATGAGGATAACCTCTTATTATATTTGCAGCTTTACGGTAAGCCCTTACTCTAAAAGGATCAGCTGGGTCTTTGTATCATCTAAATTCTATAAGGGCTGCCATTTTATCAAAAACTTGAGCTATTTTTTCATTACTTATCATGTATTTTAGTTGAAAATAAATAAAACTTTGTTATAGTTTAAAAAAATATATTTTAAATTCAACAAACTTTACTTATGAATGAAAATAAAATTAATATCACAAATAGACATATAGCAAGTTTCGTAGCTGTTTTATTGCCCTTTTTAGCGTATTCTATTATAAAAGACGAAAATTTTGAATTGTCTTCAACTGATAAAAAAATAGTTATTTCTTATATTAAATTGTGATGGTTTTTTTGGATATTATTGTCTGTTGTAATTGTTACAGGAGTAATTTCTTATTTTAGTATTGGTTTAATTTGAAAGATAATTGGTTTTGTATATGAGATTATGTTAGTAGTATTGATAGTATTTTTAATAGTAGTAATTTTTAGTATCTTTTCAGAAAAGTCTATTAATTTATTTAATATAGAATTTGACAATAATACAAAAAGTGTTTCAGTAAATAAAATTATTTTATTCATACCTGGGTACAATTTTTATTTATGGTATAAAGATTTAAATTTAAAAAAAGACTATTGGTTAAAAGAAAGTATTTTTTGGTGGTTTATGATAATGATTTTTTGAAATAGTATATTATGATTTATTTTACTCTTATTTTTGATAGTAAGATTAGTATTATTGTCTTTTGGAATAGATATTTTATCTTCTAGATTTAAAAATAAAATTTTAAATTCTTTTAATGTTAATCCAGAAGAAGTTTTTGCTTATTTAGTAGGAGGTATTGGATATTTATGGTATAAATTTTTTAAATTTAAATATATTTCTTATTTAGAAATTGTTAATAATTTAAAAAGAAAATATGCTATGGTTTATAATTTTCAAGAATTAAAAAAAGATTCTAATAAATTTATTTGTCTTCTAATACAAAATTTTGCTGTATTTTTGATATTAATTTGATTAATTTGGAATTTTTTTTCCAATTTTAACTATCTATTTGGTTTAGATTTTGGAATAAGTATATTAATAGTTTGGGTCTTTTTGTCAAGATATATTAGTATGTGGTATCAAGGAATACTAATAAGGATACCAATTTTAGATGAAATTTGTCAAATTGTAATGTATTGAATAAAAAAGATAGTTAAACCAATTTAAGATTTTAAACGTATAGACTAATGAATAATAAACTACTAGCTGTTGATACAAAAGTCTTAGATGAGTCTACTAATAGTATTAGTTCTAGACTTCAAAAAATAACTGTTTCTGGGGGTCAAGCGGCAGAAAGAGCTAAAAATTTTATAATAGAAACTATATGATTAAAATTAATGGTCCCTTTAATTGTTTCTATTTGAATTCTTTTAGCTTTTGTTTCTTTTTATAAATTAAAATTTTCAGATAAAGCAGAAGATCAAACTAAAGCAATAAATTACCTTACTTGGTGAACAATTGGTATTGTAATAATGGTTAGTAGTGTTTTTATAATGTTTAAATTGGTAAGTCAATCGTGAATTATAACAGAGAATTCAGGTATTTGAGAGGCATTTAATTTATACCAAAATATCATTTTTCCTTTTGTTAAGCTATTTATGTTTATAGTAGTATGAATATTATTTATTATTTTATTAATTAATGTTTGAAAATTTATACTTTCTACATCAGATGAAATAAAAAAACATGCACAGACAATAATTATTTGGGATATAATTTGAATTTTGATTATATTATGAGCAACAAATATTGTTCAACTTATTTATTGAAAAGCAGATCAATTAGTTTCAAATACTAATTTATGAGACATATGAGCTTGAATTTTTAAGAATAAAGAAACAGTAGATATTATATATACATTTCTAAATTATTTTCTTAGTTTCGTAGCTTTTGTGGTTGTAGTTTTAATAATTTATCAATGATATCTAATTGTAACAAATCCTGAAGATGAAGATATTCAAAAGAAATTTAAAAAGAGTTTTATTTATATAGCTATTTGATTTATCATCTTAGTTTGATGATATTTATTTTT
>CAYNHJ010000073.1:0-3676 GCA_964397125.1 uncultured Candidatus Peribacteria bacterium | reverse complement strand
AATGTGAAAAACATATTTATGACAAAATTTTTTAAAAGATAAAAAATACATTCTTTTTATAGCTAAAAAACTATTTGAATTAAAAAATAAGTATAACTTAAATAATATTTTTGAAATATGACCTTGAAAAGGAGCAATAACAAAATATATAGTTGATAATTTCAATAAAATTATTTTATTCGAAAAAGACGAAAAACTAAAATCTTCTATTGAAAAATTAATTAAACAAACCGAAAACTCTAATATAAAAATATTTTGGTGAGATTTTTTAAAAATAAATTTAGAAAATATCTTTAAAAAATTAAACATTTCTAAAATTATAGCATTTTGAAATATTCCATATTATATTACATCTCCAATTTTAAAAAAAATTATAGAAAATCATAACTATATTCCAATATGACTCTTTATGATTCAAAAAGAAGTAGCCGAAAAAATAAAAACAGATACAAAAAAGAAATCATACCTACGGTGGATAGTAAATTATTTTTACACTGTAAAAAACATTAAAACTGTTCCTCCAAAAGCTTTTAATCCTGCTCCTAAAGTTTACAGCAGCATAATTTTACTTGAAAAAAAAGACAAAAATCCAAGTATAGCATTCGAAGAAATGATTAAAATTTTGGATATCTTAGCTCCTTTTAAAAGAAAAACCATTTGAAAATCTTTAAAATTGGCATGATTTAAATTAGATAATATCAATTTACCACAAGATATTCTTAAAAAGAGGTTAGAAGATTTATCTTTTCAAGAACTTGAAAATGTATTTAATCAAACAATTGTCTGAAAAAATTTATAAATATGATCAAAATAAAGCCATAGAAGATATTCTAAATATTTATAAAATCAAAAAATTTACAGTAATCAACTTTTTATATTTTTTCAATCTACTCAAAATATTAGAAAAAAAACATTGATACAAAGAATATTACGAAAGTTTAATTTCCTCTGATTTTGTTTTACCTGATGGTATCGCTTTAAACCTTTTTTTTAAAAAAAACTTCAAAATTAAATTATACAATTTAAACTGAACTGATTTTATTCCTTATTTTACAAAATACTTAAAAACTAAAAATATTGATTTTGAAACTTATCTTTATTGAGCAGAACAAAAAATTATTGAAAATGTAAATTTTAAATATAAAAAAAACTGGAATATTATATATTTTCAAAACGGATATTCTAAATTTGTATGGGACAAGATCAAAAATAATACTAAAAAAATTAAACTTTTTTTAGTAGGATTAGGTACTCCTAAACAAGAAATATGGATTAAAAACAATTTAGAAAAAATAAAAAATAATTGATTAATAGTGTTTGGAGTAGGTTGACTTTTTGACTTTTTATGAGGAAAAGAAAAAAGAGCTCCTTATATTATTAGAAAACTGAATTTAGAACGACTACGAAGAGGAATCACAAATCCTAAAAAAAATTTTAAAAAAGTTATATGAAGTTTAAAAGTTTTTAAATACTTAATTAAATAAAAATTATGAAATTTCATATACTAATATATTGATGTCAATTTAACTATGCAGATAGTGCAAGAATAAAAAAAGTTTTAGAATCTATCTGATTTGAATATACAAAAGATATAGATGAAGCAGATATTGTTATATTTGATACATGTTCTGTTAGACAAAAATCTGAAGATAAAATCTGGTGAAAATTGATAGAGATACCCAAAGATAAAAAAATTTGGATAACTGGTTGTATGGTTTGAAGAAATTTGAATAAGAAAAAAATTGAAGAAATTTTAAAAGAAAGAAATATTTATTTATCTAACCATTGGTTAACAAAATTTAAAAAATGAAATTTTGAAAGCGTTAAAGATGTAAAAATTAGACTTTTGTTAATAAATGAAGTTTTTTGAGACTTATGGAGAAAAATAAAACAGAAATTTGATAATGTGGAATTGATATTCAGAATAGATGAATTAGATTTATTGCCATTAATTTTGTATCAATTAAATGATTACTATAAACAATTAATATCTAAAAACAATTTAGAAAAATATATTAATAGTTTAGATCTTTCTACTTCCTGATATTTAAGTCTTTTACCAGATTCTACGGCTAATCAAAACTTTGATAACAATTTTCCAACTGCTTATGTTCCTATTCAAATATGATGTAATCAATTCTGTAGTTATTGCATAGTTCCTTTTGCTAGAGGTTTAGAAAAAAATAGACCTATGGATGAAATAATAAATGAAGTAAAATATCATTTATCTAAATGAAAAAAAGAAATAGTTCTACTTTGACAAATTGTAAACAAACATCCTGATTTTTATAAAATTTTAAAAGAAATATTAAAACTTCCTTGACTAAAACGACTTAGATATACTTCTCCTTATCCAACTTATTATTCAGATGAAATTTTAAAACTTCATGAAAATGAAGAAAAATTAGTTCCTCATATACATGCACCAGTTCAATCTGGCTCTGATAAAATCTTAAAAAAGATGTTTAGATGATATACAGTTAAAGATTATATTAATTTTGTTGATAAAATTAAATCTTTAAAAAGAAAAATTTCATTAACTACAGATATAATTGTTGGTTTTCCTTGAGAAACAGATAAAGATTTCCAGGAAACTTTAAAACTTACCGATTATGCAAAATTTGATATGATTTATATAGGTATATATTCTCCTAGACCTGGAACTTATGCGGCAAAACATTATCCAGATAATATACCCCAACAGATTAAAAAACAAAGATGGAAAATTTTAAATGATTTATTGCAAAAAAATTTTATCGAAAATAATAAAGATTTAAAAGGAAAAGAAAAAGAAATTATAATTACTAAAATATATAATGATAAAACTTGATTAGGATATGATAACACTTTGAAAAATGTTGTAATTAAATCTAAAATAGATAAAAATAATATAGGTAATTTTATTAAAGTAAAAATAACTAAGATATTACCTTTAAAATTAGAAGCTGAAATTTTAAATCCTTAAAATAAAAATTATCATGATAGAAGCAATTTTTCACTGACATGCTTTTGTTGAAATATACAAAGAAGGACTGGGATCAATACTTATAGATCCTTTTATTAACTGAAATCCTCAAATAGATGTTAGTCTAGAAGATATCTTATCAAAAGATATTAAAGCTATTGTCCTAACTCATTGACATTCAGACCATCTTTGAGATACTCCTCAGATTGCTAAAGAAACTTGATGTTTAGTAGTTGCAACTTTTGAGTTAGCACAATATTTAATAAATATTCATTGATTAGAAAAAGTACATGCAATGCATATTGGAGGAGAATATAACTTTTGAGATTTTTCTGTTAAATTTGTACCTGCTGTTCATGGTTGATGAATTGCTGACTTAACAAATTGATACGTTACCTTTCCAGCTGGAGTAATCGTTAGAATTGACTGAAAAAATATTTACCATGCAGGAGATACTTGACTTACTTATGATATGAAACTCTTAGGAGAATATGACAATATTGATGTAGCTTTTTTACCTATAGGATGAAATTTTACAATGTGAATAAACGACGCAGTAATTGCTACAAAATTTATTAAGCCAAAAATAGTTGTGCCAATTCATTATTCAACTTGGCCAATAATAGAAGCTGACCCTATAGAATTTTCTAGAAAAATAATGTTAGAAAATCTGGCTGTTCCAAAAGTACTTTCTCCAGGACAAAGTGTAGT
>CAYNHJ010000072.1:1696-3681 GCA_964397125.1 uncultured Candidatus Peribacteria bacterium | reverse complement strand
AAAAATATCCTTGCTATAAAGTTATATATTCCAACTGAGAAATTTGATGATATAACAAATGAATAGAAGAAAAAATATCTAAATTAGAAAGCGACTGATTTATAATAGAAAAATCCTCAGAAAAAATAAAAGTCATTTGAATAGACAGAAATAACAATTTTTTCCGGAAACCTATCCTATTTAACTTTTTTGTAGCTTTTCCTTTGGAATGAGAAGATCTTAAAAAATTTAAAAATTTAATTTTTTATCTAAAAAAAATAAATAACTGAAGTTTCACTTTACAAAAAGAAGATACTCCACATATTACATTAAGATTCTTTTGAGATTTAGACTTTAAAACTTTTCAAAATATAGTATATAAAACTAGTAAAAATATAAAAAGAATAAAAACTTCATTAAAAAATCAAATTATAACCTTTAACGAAATAGACAACTTTTGAGAAAGAGTTCGATTTTATAGACCAAAATCAGAAAATATTATAAAAGAACTTAAAAAATTTTATATACAATACCATAAAGTAATATGAATTCCTAAAGAAAAAAGAAGTTATCATCCTCATCTAACTATAGCAAGAATAAAGGACGAAAATAGATTTCAGGAGATTAAAAAAGATTTCATAAACATAATTAAAAATTTTAAATTTAATCTTAAAATTAATAAATTAAGATTTTATGCTGCTGTTGATTATAAATTTCAGATACCTTTGATTGATATTTTATTGACCCCGGGGTTATCGTTCTAAATCTATTTCTTCTAAAGAATCCATCATCTTTTCAAAAGTTTCTTTTGTATTAATATCTGATCTCCGTTTCCATTTTTCATAAGGTATTTTCAAATGTTTTTCTGAATTTTTCTGAATATAATTAACTATTGCCCACATATAAGCATCATTAGTGATAGATTTTATTTTATATCTATCTTTTCGCAGCGACCCCGGGGTCGAATATTTAATATTAAAATATTTAGCATAACTAGATTGTAGTTTCATCATAAAATTTGGTATAATCCATTGATAATCGTCAACCCCGGGGTCACCTAAATATAACAATAAATGAAAATGATTAGGCATCAGACACCGAGCCTTTACTGTCAAATTATATTTTTGTTTAAATTCATAATCATATCTAACTAAATTCAAATAAAACCTTTCATAATCTTTTTCTTGAATAAAAATTGTCTCCTCTGTTCTAGACTTATTAAATACATGATAATAAGTATTTGTAGAAAATACCATTTTTCTTCTTGGCATTTTTTTCGACCCCGGGGTTAAAAAATAAAGATTAAAATATAATCTAAATACTTAACAGCAAAAATCAATATCATTTTATTTTTCGACCCCGGGGTCTATTTTTACAATTTTTCAATCCTTTTCAAAAACTTTAACCCAACCTCTCAAAAAACTAGGCACTCTAAGAATATTTAAATATTTTGTTAAAGATTTTCATTTAAATTTATCACCTTCTTTTGGGTATCTTACTATCAGTCAACTTTCATTCTTCAAAACGTCCCCAGTAAAACCTTTTTTGGGCAACTTATCCGTTACGAAAATTCTTCAAACAGTTTTTATAAAATAAAGTCATTTAAACTGTTTCCATCAACTTTCTGATTTTTGAAAGAACTTTAAAAGTTCTTTCAAATTAGATTCAGTGATATCTCTATAAACTCAAAGTTTATTTAAAACTTCAACAATATCATCAACAGTTAATTCTACTAAATTTTTATTAAATTTAACTTCTTTTAAAAAGGAAACTCATAACTTATCCCACCAATCTTGATAAACTCAAAAAATTTCTATATCTTTAGACAAATTATAACTAAAATTTTCAGATAACTCCTTATATATTTTCTTCCAAGACTGGTAAAACAAATTTTTTCAATCTTTAGTTATATTAGCCAAATTAGCTAATTCAAATATTATTTTTCTAATTTTGTTTCTTTTTGATACTGTCTCATCAATATTTGTCTTGTCTACAAAATAAGGAAT
>CAYNHJ010000072.1:0-1596 GCA_964397125.1 uncultured Candidatus Peribacteria bacterium | reverse complement strand
TACATCATCTCAACATATTCAAAAAAGTTGTTTCAATTCTATCAGTCAAATTATGTCCTGTAATTATAAAAATTTCATCATATTTTCACAAAAATTGGCTAACTTGTGTCCAAATCCAATTTCGCCTTTTTTTTCTTAAATAATCTTCTGTCAACCTATGTCTATCTTCACCATTTTCTATATCTCTTTCTCAAATAATTATACTAATTTTCTTTTTTTCAAAATAATCTTTCAAAAATATAGCTTCTTTATCAGACTCTTGTCTAACCTTATGATTGTAATGTAAAACTAAGAAATCAATTAAAGAATTACTAACTATTCTTTCTAAAATCTTACATACCTCCTCATCCAAACTACAAATTGTATCACAGATATTATTATTTAACTTGTAAATACAAAAATTATAGACAAAATGAAAAGCTAACATACTATCTGGTCATCCAGATACCAAAAAAACAAATAAAATTTTTTTCATCTAAAATTTGAATATAAAAACTTAAAACAAATCTTTTAAAACTTTATATAGTTTATCAATATCATGTCTTACAAACTCTCATACTTTAACAAAATCTTTTTTTATTAATCTAAAGTCTTTTATATCAATACTTACTACTTCTTTTCCTTCATCTTTATATCTTTTTATCAAATTTTCAGGTAAATCTACTAAACTCCAATCCTGAACTAAAATATAATCAAATATATCTTCTCCAAAATACTTTTCAAAAATTTTAAGAAAATCAGATAATTTATATCAATTAGTCTCTCCCAATTTTGTAAATAAATTGGCAATATATATTTTTTTAGCTTTAGATTTTTTAATTAAACTGGCTACATTTCAAACTAAAATATTGGGCAAAATACTTGTATAAAGATCTCAAGGTCAAATAATGATATAATCTGCTTTCTCAAAAATCTCTTCTAATTTTTTATTATGTCAAGGCTTATCCTGAATAGCTAAATCAACAGTTAAATCAAAAATTTTGTTAACTTTTTGCAATTCTATAAAGTTTCAGCTATATTTATCCATAACTTTTAAAATTTTAGCATAATCTTCTTTAATCACCCAAAAATCTACTATTTTTAAATCAGGGTTATGTTTAGGAATATCAATATTAGTTTCTCAAATGATAAAATCTCAATTTTCCAGTTTAGCTAAAAGTCTTGTTTTTTCTAAAGTAGCAGGATATACTTTTCATTTAGTAATATTAAAAAGTTTTTCCAGTTCATTCAATGCCTTAGCATAATCTCAAGCTATTTTTTCAGCTGCAAGCATTATTAAATTTCACAAATTTTGTCCCTTTAAAAGTCATGAATCAAATCTATAAGAAAATAACTCTCTTAAAAATCAAAGTTTTTCATCATCAGCTAAAGCTACCAAAGCTCTTCTCAAATCTCCTGGTGGTAAAATTCAATATTCATCTCTTAAAAATCATGTACTTCCTCAATCATCTGACATACTAACAACTGTGTGTATAAAAATATTAGACAACTTTTTTAAAGCACTAACTAAATTGTATGTTCAAGTTCATCAACCTATAGTAACTATATTTTTCATAGTAATATTTCAATAACAGACAATTAAAAAACTATCACAGG
>CAYNHJ010000071.1:0-3771 GCA_964397125.1 uncultured Candidatus Peribacteria bacterium | reverse complement strand
CTTCAAGATTCAATTATATATTTTGCTATCTCTTTAAATATTTTTCAAGCACTACAAACTCACCATTGACATGTTCTAGGACGTCTAACTTGCACTACAATAACATATTTAAGATCATCTTTTGTTACTATTCATACAAAAGATCAATTAGTCCATCATACTCCACGCTGATATTTTCATTTAAAAGCAATTTGTGAAGTTCATGTTTTACCTCATAAAGTATAACCACTTATAGCAAGCATAGGTAAATCTCACTCAGCTATTACACTATATAATGCAAATTTAATATTTTGTGATGTTCACGAAGAAAATATTCTATCTATAATTTGAGGTTTATTATAAAACCACTGTTTAGTATTAGGATCATAAATTTTTTCCACAATTGTAGGTTTTATAAGATAACCTCAATTAACCATTGCAGAATATCATACTGCTAATTGAATAGGGGTCACTAAAATTCATTGACCAAAAGTATTATTAAAAAATCTAGCCATCGAAAATCTTTTCAAAGCAGGAATATCTCCAGGATCTTCTTTAGCTAACTCTATTCAAGTAACTTTACCAAATCACAATCTTTTCAAATAATTGTAATAAACTCGCCTTTTCATTCTCTCTGCTATCTTTACCATTCACACATTGCAAGACCGTTCTAAAGCATGAAGAAAAGTATGTTCTCATTTACATTCTTTAGCAACATTTTTTATCTTATAAGGTCATACCTTAACAAATCATTTATCAAAATAAAAGTCATACAAATTAATACTCTTAGTATCAATTCATATAGCCAATGTGAAAGTTTTAAAAACAGATCATGGCTCATAAGCCATAGAAATATTTTTATCAACAAAAACTTGAGGTCACAATAAATTTTTAAAAATATACTTTTTTAAATATGGATCTTTCCTTTCAGCTAACGTAGCAACTTTCAAAACTCACCCTGTTTCAACAAAGACAGGTATATCTATATAAGTATCATCATTTATTATATATTCTTTATCATAAGTTAAAGGCTGTAATTTGTAAACTTGTCTATAAAAATTAGGATCAAACGTAGGCCAATTAGCCATTGCTTTTATATAACCGGTGTTTGGATCAATAATTATCGCAGAAACGCTATCAGCTTTTAATTCTTTATAATATTTTTTCAAAATACTTTCCAACTTCTTTTGTAGGTCAAAATCTATAGTTAAATATATATCTTTTCAATTTTGAGGAGGAGTAACAGTAATTCATCTGTTAGTTAATCATCAAATTCAATGAGCAACTAATCAATATACTTTTCAAGGTTTTCATCTTAAAATTTGATCATAATATTCTTCTAATCAATAATGTCATCTTCAGTCATCTCATAAATATCAAATTACATTTGCCAAAAAAGTTCATAAAGGATAAAACCTTTTCTCTGTCTTTTCAAAACCTAATCCATGTAAAAGTGGAATTCAATTAATTTTTTTAGTATATAACTTTCTTTTAATTTCTCTCAATTTCATTACATATTCAGGATATACATTTCTAGCTATTACTATATATCTTATTGGCCTTCTGTAAACCACATATTCTAATTTACTATCATCTATATAATATCAATTACTATTTAAAATATCTTTCAATCTTTCCTTAGCTCTATCTGGATCTTGTATCAAAGATGGTTTAACATATACATACCAGTTATCTATAACTTTCACAAAATTTAAAGCTTTTAGTTGAGTTATAACCTTATTATCTGAAAAAAAACCTAAATAATTATATTCTCTATACCCTGTTTTTATCAAAGAATTTAATCTTTCTTTTATTAAAGAATAAGCATATCAAGTATCAAAATTTTCAATTATCTTTTTAATATCTTCTTTATATTTTATATAACTTATTTTACTATTCTCTCCTGACAGCAAATTAAACTGCTCTATTTTAGGCAATAATTTTTTTCAAGTATATTTTTCTATATTTTCAATACATTCTTTTTTATTTTCCACTTCATCAATTCAATGAATAACACATAAATGTTTATATATAAACGGAGTTAAAATATCTATTAACTTAGACTTATCTGGAATAAATTTTGGATCAACATATATATTAAACAAAGTTATATTTTGAGTAAGAGGTATAACAGATCAACTACCATGAGATATATAAATATTTCCTCTCGAAGGCACTAAAGAATACATTCTAAAATGTTGATAAAATAACAACTTTTTGTAATATCAAGCTTGTAAAATTTGAATAAAAAATAATCTAATAATTATAATTAACAATAAAATAGCAAAAAAAATCAATATGGCATTCTCTCTAACTTTAAAAAAATATGTCAATTTTTTATATTTCATCAATTGAATTTATTATTTCTAAAAACTTTTTTACTCTTTCATGCCGATTGTTAAACATATCAAACGAAGATGCTCAAGGAGAAAACAAAACATTTTTTATTTTACCTAATTTAGCTATTTTTAATGCTTCTATAATAGCTGTGTCAAAATTTGAAAAATATTGACAATTTATTTTCAAACTATCAAATAAAATCTTCAATTTCTTTCCTACATCACCAAAAAAAATTCAATAACTTACTTTATTCTTATAAATATCTATATTTACTGAATAATCAATTCCTTTGTCAAATCATCATGCTATTAATACACACTTTCATAACATTTTCTCCAAAGCATATCTTTGACATTGAGCAGTAGTACATTTTCAATCATCATATATGTTAATTCAATTAATTACTTTATATAACTGAAATCTATGCGGCAAAGGAGGAATTTTTTCAATATCTTCTTTAATCGTATCTTCATTTAATTCTACTCATAAATTAGTTAACAATAATTTCAAAAAATTTACTAAATCTTCAACACCGGTGTTAAATTTCTGAAAATATAATTTTTTACTAAGATTAGGATATTTCAACACCGGTGTTAAATTAAATAAATTCATTTTACTATTTCGATAATCTGTTATATCTTCATGTCGATCTTGATGATCTATATCAAAATTTGTCCAAAAAGATGCAAAAAATTTAGTTTTTTTTAAATTATATGCCATAAAAGAAGAAACTTCAATAACGAATATATTTTTTCTATTATCACTTCTTTGAATACTTTCTAAAAAAATATCACTTACTGGTCTATCAAAATTTCCTCAAATATAAATATCATATTTTTTATTTAAATATTTCTGTAAAAAATTATATATTCTCCAAGTAGTAGTAGACTTTCAATCAGTACCTGTTACTCCAATAAAAATATATTTCTCCCTTATCCCTAATTGTTTCATCAATTTATCAACTAAGTCTATTTCTCAAATTATTTTATTATTTCAAATTTTATATATACTATGATCTGGTTTTATACCAGGGGAAGGAATCACAAAATTAATTTTATTTTGATTCTTTACATAAAAATTAACTCCTAAATCTTTATCATCTACCATTTTATTTTCTAACTTCAAAAAATCTAATAATTTTTTAACAGACTTACCAACTCTACCTTTTCAATAAATCAAATACATTTAAATTTTATTTTTTATAGAATTTAAAAAACTTTGCCAAATATCTTCAACATTATCCATAAAATATTCATCTCAAAATTTCAATATATATTGCAAACTAAATATATCTGTTTCTAAAAGTTTTCTCTTCAAATTTTGATATACCTTTTCAAAATATTTATCTTTTTCTAACCTTGCCTCCCACAATGCACTCAAAAGATCAGCATATTTAACAAACTTTCAAATCTTACCATCAAATGGTTTTAGCATCCATCTTTTAAAATTTTC
>CAYNHJ010000070.1:0-3810 GCA_964397125.1 uncultured Candidatus Peribacteria bacterium | reverse complement strand
AAAAATAATTAAATATCAATATATAAAAACAAAAATAAAACAAAAACTCCTGCTATCTTAATATCTTTCAGGAGTTTTTTATTTTGTAAAAAATTAAGTATGGAAAAGAAGGAATTTTTAAAAAATGCAAAAAGGAAAATATCAGCTTTTATAGCGGCATCTTTGATACTGACAGGTTGTTGAGGCTGATGATGAGGAACTAACAACAGTTGAATAGAAACTAACCAAACAATAAATACTTTGTCAGATTCTGGGAATTGAACTAAAAAAGTAGTATATTGAAAAGTAATAGATGATCCAATAAGTTGAGCTAATGTTACTATTAAAACTTTAGATTGAAATGTTGTTTATCAGACTAAAACAGACAGTAATTGAACTTTCACTATAGATGTTAATATGTTAAAAAATAATTTGTATTTTTATTATGGTGAAAATGTAGATATAGAAAAAACAACACTAATAATAGAAAGCCAGTGATGAATAGAAATATATACACAAGATCCATTTAAATGAAAGATGATTGCTATAAAATTAGAAAATGAAAATTTATCTAATATAGTGGTAAATCCATTATCTACCAAATTGGTAGAAGAAGTTAAACAACAATGATACAAATTATCAGAAGTTAATGAACAAATTATCAAACAAGTAATTATGAATTTACAAGTTAGATATTGAAATATTGAAGATGTAGATTGAGATTGACAAATAACTATTGAAGATTTTAATAGATACAATCCTGATGATTACGAAAGCGAACTAGAAGAAAATTTAAGACAAGAGTGATATTTTAATAAATTGAAACAATGATTAGACAGTATTAACGATGAAGGTGTTAATTTTGAAAACATAAAAGAGGAAGTTGAAAAATTTATTAAAACTAGTGAAAATATTGATGAAAATAAAATAAAGGAAATTAAAACAAAACAAGATCTGGTAGAAAAATTAGAAGATAGAAAATTGCAAATAGAAGAAGAAATAAAAAAGATAACAGAAGAGATAAGTAAACTTAAAGAAAAATTAAATTCTAACCAAAATGTAAAACAAATTTTAGATGAAATATCCAAATTGGAAAAACAAAGACAACATTTATTAGAACAATTGTGAGAAATTAAATATTTACTTGATAAAGATAATTTAACAGAGCAAGATATAGAAGAAGCTTTGGGCTTGATAAGTAGAACTAAATCGGAGTTTTTAACAAGAAGTATAAATTATAAAATTTTTAATTTGACTAGATCAGAAGATGATTTTTTAAAAAATAGAAAAGAAAAATTAATCAAGCAATTGAATAATCTTGAAAAAATAGAAACTGTGTTAGAAGATCAAATTCAACAGATTGAAAATAAGATAAAAGATGTAAAAAGACAAATTCAAGAAAAAGATGAGGATATACAAGAGTTACAATTAGATATAGATTCAATAGACAGTCAAATATCTTCTCTACAAGAGAAAATAAGAGAATATCAAGAGGATATTTCAAAAGCAAAACAGTATTTAAAGGATCGGAATGATTTGGTAAGTAAAGTTAATACTGCCAAGGAGAATATGGATTATTGGTATAATGAGTCAGGAAAGTATTCAGAGGAATATTTTAATAAAAGATATGAATTAAACATTTTGTCAGATATACCTTCAGGATACAATTATAAATTTTTTGAATTAAATTTAAGCTATAAATGACATGATATTAAGATAGTATGATATAGGCAAAATTCAACAACTCAACTGCCTTTTATACTAGTGTCATATATTGATGGTAAAATTTTGAAAGATGAAGTTCTATTAATTCAGACTGTTTCTGAGATGAATGAAAATGTTCCTGAATATAAGAAGTATCTTCAATTGATGATAGATCGGAATATAGCATATAAAAATTATGAAACTTATAAGAATGAATATGAAGATTTAAAAACTCAACAAGAAAGTCTAAAAAATGAAATATTAAATTTTGTTAAAAAATATAAAAAAGAAGACTGAACATATTATTCAATTAGCCAGTTGATAAATGATGCTAAACAAGAAATAGAAAAATTAAAGTCAGAAAAAGAAAGTAAACTTGAAGAGTTACAACTTGCAAAACAGGAAAAAGAAAAACTAAAAGATAATTTAAATTTATTAAAAGATAAATTAGCTAGAAAAAAAGCACAACTAGAAAATATTAAAACAAAAATAAACAATATAAGAAGTAAGTTACCAGACTACAAACAAGTTGTAACTGATGAAATATGAAAAATAGATGAGTATTACACTGTTATTTCTTCAGATGACGATGAAATTCAAGAAAAGTTATCACAAAAAGAAAAAGATTTAGAAGATTTACAAACAGAAAAACAAGAGATAGAACAACAAATACAAGCTAATAAATTGACTAATGAATTGAAACCAAATGATCCATTGTATTATGATGAAGTAGCTAAAACTTATATTTATGATTTAGATAAATTGCCTACAAATCCAACAAGACTTATTTGAGGGTTAAGATACAGAAGTCCTTGATATATGAAAACTCCATATACTTTGTATGTTTTGTATTGATTAAATAGTGTTTGAGCAAATTATCCAGCAAAGGTATGGGTAGAATATGAAGACAGTAAGTGAATAAAATTATTCAAAGAAGAAATTGTAAACAACTATGAATACAAAGAGTATATTAAAAACAAATTTAAAAAAGAAATAGAGCAGAAACTTAAAAACCAATTTGTAGAAAGTTGAAAGTTAAATGTAAAAAATCAACAAATAGAATATTGGATAAGAAAAGATGATGAATGAAAATATTGGTGATGGTATAAATGGAGATGAGTAATATACAAAATTAGGGGATATTCTAGTATTGAAAAATTAAAGCAAGATATAACAAATCAAATAGAAGATAAATTAAAAACAGAGGAGATAGAAGTTGAATGAAATAAAAGTGTTGTATCAATAGATTTGTTACAGTTATGAGATAAATATAAAGAAATATTTAATTCAGAATATTTAGAATTTTTATCAACATATTGTACACCATATGGGCAATGATTTAATTATATGTGAGATCAATACAATAGTCGATGTGATAATTTGTATGAGAGATTGAAGAAAAAGAATGAAAATGAAGCAATCCAGTTAGAGCTTTTAACAAAGATAAATCAAGCTTTAGAAAAAACAAATGAAGTTTTAAAAGAAAGTAGTAAAGTGTTGTGAGAAAAAATTGAAATAGTGAAAGCAACAGTTAATAATGTGTTAGATAAAGCTAAATTTGCAAAAGGTATGGCAAGCTGAATGAAAGATGTAGTAAAAGATACAGCAGAAACTGTAAAATTTGTATGAGATATATTAGCTGATGAGGCATCTTGGATATTATTGAAAGCGTATACTGAAGGAAAGAAGAGTTTAGGTATGAATACTGAGATAGAAGAAAGAGCGTTGGATATAATTTTGGAAGAAATAATAGATGAAGGAAATCAGATAGATGAATGAGTAGAGTTGATTATAGAGATGTTAGGAAATCTTCATGAGTTGATACCATATTTGATAAAAAATTTGGATAGTGAAACAGCATGATATGTAGTAGGTTATATATGAGGAGATATATTAATAACAAGTGCAGTAACAAGTGCAACAGGATGAAGTTGAGCAGGTGCTATGATAAAAAATGCTATGTGAGCATTGGAGAAAACAGGAGTATTATTGAAAAGAATAGTGAATGTATCAAAATTGGTAAAAGATCAAAAAATAGCAAAGATAATATTAGAATTATGAGAGAAAGCTAAAAAGATATGACAATATGCTGAATGAGCTAAGACTAAAGTATGGTTAGAGCTGGAA
>CAYNHJ010000069.1:0-3868 GCA_964397125.1 uncultured Candidatus Peribacteria bacterium | reverse complement strand
ACCAATATTTCTAATTTTGTCCATAGATTCTGCCATATAACTAGGATTTGCCATGAGACAATAAATTAAAAAATAAAAAAATTAGTTTTATTAATCTATTTATCAAAACATCTTTAATTAATAACTCATTAGCTTGTCAACTTGTATAACTTGTTAAACTTACTAATTTGTATTATCATTTTATTGCTGACCTTATCACTATCATATTATCTTTAATAGGATGACTTACATTTTGAAACAACTTTTCTTTTCAGGCAAAATCTTTAATACCTTTTCTTGGAGTCAAAGTTAAACTTTCAATCGGATGTGGTAAAGGGTCAATGCCTTCTACATTAACTTCTTTAAGCTGAGAGACAAATTTTAAAATATTGTCTAATTGATTAAAAAATTTCTCTTCATCCTTCTCTGTAAACTTTATAGCACAAAGTCTGGAAAGATGTTTTAAATCTTGCTTAGTTAACACTGACATTTTGATTTTTTAAATAAACAAAAAAACTACAAGTATTTGTAAATATAAAAATTCTTAATAGTTTTTCAAGAGTAAATTTATTATTTACCTTCTCCTATTTCTCTTATCTAATCTATCAATACAGTTGTCTTTGTAAACTATCTATATCATAATCTAAAATTGCCAAAAAAGTTACTTTTCTGACAAAATATACATCTATCTCATAAAATCTCTTATTTTAAAAATTAACCTATAATCTATAAAATAAACTTTTTTTCAATTAAATTGTCTTATCTTATTTATTCAATCTGTAGTTACAACTGCAAAATCTATTAAATCATTATAAGTATTAATAAAACTTATTAAAGACTTAGGTAATATATCTTTTGATTTCTTTTTAGCTTCAATAGGAATAATCTTTTTTTCTAGGGAATCAACTAAAACAAAATCTACTTCTGATTTGTTTTTATTCTGCCAAAATTTAATTTCAAATCGATCAGGAATTCACGCCCTTAATTGATTATAAATAAAATTTTCTACAATTTTTCACTGTAAATCTTCAAAAATCTCAAAAAATCAAATGAAATAATTAATCCATCATATATCATTTAAATATCCCTTCAAAGCTTTTTTAATTTCATAACTAAGTTTTCAATAAAAAGGCTTTAGTTCCTCAAAAACAAAAGTTGATTCTAAAATATCTACGAATAACTTCACATCTTGTCTTTTTAATCACAATTTAGATACTACACTATTGATTTTTACTAAACTTCATATATTAACAATAAAATACTTTAAAAATCTTTCAAAAAGACCTAACTTTTGTTTATTAATAAACCACATTACATCTTTCATTAAATAAGCATCAACAATATTCTTAAACAAAATTTTTTTCTTTAAATAATCTTTTTCAAAAACTACTGCTGGATATCCTCCAAATTTTTTATATTCTTCAAAATTATTATTAATAATATCGTATATTCACTTAGAATTATTCATAAAATCTATACTTTCCAGATCATAACCTTTATAATCTAAAAACTCTTCAAAAGTCAAAGGATAAATTTTTATTATATCATATCTTCAAATCAAAGAATCTGTAAATCATCTAAAAAGAGATAAACTTCCACTACCAAGAATAATTATTTTTATTTTTAATTTTCACAAGTTAACTAAATCAACTAAATACTTTAAAATAACTCCTATATTAGTAATATTTTGTGCTTCATCAATTATTAAAAAATCTTTAGTTTGAATATTATACTCCCAAGTCAAAAAATCATAGAAATCTTTTGGTAAATAATTTTTTCATAAAAATTCCTCTCAATTTAAAAAAATATAGTTTTTTATAATCTGCCTTTCAATCAAAGATTTAACAAAAGATGTTTTTCCAACCTGTCTTGCTCATAAAATTAACAAAATATTAGGACTGTTTACAAATCTCTTAAATTTCTCAAAATAAATTTTTCTAAAAAAAAGCATAGATAATTTTTATCAATTTTATAAAAAAGCATAGATAATTTTATAATTTTTAACAAATTTTTCAATACAAAAAAATTTACATTACTATAAAAAAATAATAATATAAAAATTATCTATTTTCCATCTAAAACACTCAAAATTCAGATAAATAATATCTTCAATAGGTTTCAAGTTGTCATTATATACTTCTATTTGTGCTATTAAAATTTTTATCTATACAAAGTTCAATAATCTATTTTATATTGCTTTTTAAATTCAACCTGCTTATTTTGTAAAAAAATATTTTTTACTTGTAATCAATATTTAACGTTTCCAAATGAATAATTATTTTCACAAATATCTCATATTCCATCTCCATCACTATCAGTCTGATCAAAATTTTTCTTAAATGGACAATTATCAAAAACTTTATATTTTCCTTCTTTATAATACTTTTTTATAACATCCCTCATTTCTGACAGTCTCGTTTTATCAATATTAGATAAAGTAATTTTACAATCAGATCTTTCATATAAAATTAATCATAAAAAATTTTTTATTCAATCTCAATCTATATCATCATCACATACATCTGGAATTCAATCTCTGTCTAAATCACAATGTAATTTCTTAAAATTAGATGGACTACATATATTATTTCATTTAACACCTTGAATTAAAGATGCGGTATATTTCCCTCAATCTGTATAAACAACTACTATTACTTTATAACTTCAAGGCTTATACCATTTATGAACCATTGTTAAACCTTTTTCAAAATCTTTATTTACAACTCTAACAGTTCAATCTTCAAAATACCAAACTATTTTTTTTATAGAATTTATATCAATTCATCTTAATATTGTAAAATAATATACATTTTCTCAAATATCTACAATCAATTTACTAGTCTTCAAATAAACTCATCATCCCCAAATATTATCCTTTCATCAAATCTTTATTGTCAAAAAATTATTAAGTTTAACTCCATCTCGTAATATTATCTGTTGACTTACTTTATAAGTTCACTCTTTTAGATATATATGCCCATTTTTTAATCTATTATCTTCTATCCTAAAACCATCTCAAAAATCCCAAATTATCTTTTTTATATCAGACAATTTAAACCCTCTTATCTTCGTATTAAATATTATTTTTCCTCATACTTTACTTACCAATGGACTTGCAAAAAGTTGACTTGAATAACCATCTCAAAATCCTCCTAAAACTCCAATATTTACTCTTCATCTTCAAACTATTTTACTATCCTTATATCATTCCGCCTCTATTGAATATATACCACTCTTACTAAAAGAAACTTTTAAAACTTGATTTGGAGACAATATATACTTCTTTCATGCTACTCTCCAAACTACTTTATCAACTTTTCACTTATATATTGGTCTACACCTAACTATTAAAGGACTTCTTCATATCATAGGATTACATTCTATCTCAAATCATATTCACAAATCTGATTGATAAAGATTCAAAGTTAAAGTTGCCTTTTTTCTTTTACCTCAATTAAAAAATCCTAAAGCTTCTACTACATATCTTCATCATTTAGTATAAAAATGTTTTACATTTTTTCAGACTGAAATATTTCAATCTCAAAAACTCCATAAAATTTTATTTAAATTACCAACATATTTAGAATAAAAATTTATATTTATAGGAACTTTTCATCAATTAGGTTTAGAAAATATTTCCAATGCTATCAAATCATTTAACTTTTCACACGCATCTCATATTCAATTATTATTAGAATCTTTTTGATCAGAATTGTAAACAAATATACAATTATCTACTTTTTTTCACAACTTTTTCCAATCAAGTATTTTACGCAAATTAATATTTCACTTATCATCAATGGCTCCTATTGGATTTTTCACTCAATCTCAATCTATATCATCATCACATACATCTCAAATACCATCTTTATCAGTATCTTTTTGATTA
>CAYNHJ010000068.1:0-3928 GCA_964397125.1 uncultured Candidatus Peribacteria bacterium | reverse complement strand
CACTCAGTTAAAGACGTTTTTCGTCTACTAAGCCATTTACTTTCGACTTTAATTCTACCTCTTTCTACAATATATAGCATTAACATAAAAATAAACTGTTGAGGCAAGGAAGCAAGATCAAAATCTCATCTTAAATAATCATAAAAAGCCATTGCTCATACTCAACCTAAACCAGCATACATATATTTTAATAAAACAGATGAAGATTTAGTTCCTCAAGGTAAAATTCTACCAAACAATTTACCTCATACAAAACTTCATCATAATCCTATCCACCAATAAGGAGCTACATCCATAAAATCTTGTCAAGTTAATCGAGAATATACCCATGGTTCTCAAATTCAAACCTTTATAGAATCTCTAAGTAAAATTGCTTTTGTATCTGCTGAAAGAATCCATCTACCAGCTCTTATAATTCATCAACCTAATCTGGCAAATCTTGTAGCTAATAAACTATTTCAAATTATTTCTGATGCACCTGCAGTAAGAGGAGCTGAAAAAAAAGCAATAACTTCTATAATTGCGGTCGTAGCTACTATATATGCTAAATTTTTAGCCATATTAATAGCATAAGATTTTATATAATCAGCAGCAGAAGGTTTAAATTTTTTAGCAATATTTTTTAAAATAATGTATTTATTACCTTCTAATCAATTAATCCAGTTAGTTTGATCTTCTATTGCTCTTGCTTGAAAATAACTATTAAACAATATTCTTTTGATCAAAAAAGCTTTTATTTCAGGATATGTACTAATATTACTATCCAAATTGATACAAGTGTTTAATCAAGCTTGTTGACATATTAACTGTTTTAAAAACAGAGGAGAATTATTCCAAAATTTCTCTAAATATTTATTAAATTGTTCTAACTCTTCCTTATTATCAAATATTTCTTCCAATTGTTTATCTATATCTACCGAATTTACTCCCTCTTTTTCAAATATAATAGATTTTACTTTACCAAAAAATCCATCGTTTGTATGTTCTAAACCAAATGCTTTAATAACAGATATTTTTTTTATTAAACTCTTTCTCTGCTTATCTTTTATCTTATCAACAACTCAATCAAACACTTGCCATAAATTATCTGTTCCAAAAAGAATATATGACAGATGTCTAATTTCATTAAAAATATTGTAATCAATAACCTTATTTTCTTTCTTAGCAATATACAACAACTCCAGATAAAAAATAAATTTTTGTAAAAATTGACTCTTATATTTTTCCATATCTCCATTATCATCTAATCTTATAGTAGGATAAAACAATAATAATCTCTCTTTAAATTGATTATTATCTATTATCTTACCTAAAATATCTTTAAGATCTTCAAAATCTTTCATCTCTTTTGATTCAAAACTATTAGTTTCCATTGAGTATCAATATTTTTCAAGATCACTTTCAGAAAGTTGTGAATCCTTTAATCTATCAGCATACATATCTAAAAGTTTTGAATATATTCATTGTTTATAAATACTAATTTTATTTGAAGAACCATCTAAAAAATTATCTTTTAATCATTCAAAAATATCCAAATAAATCTTTTCATATCTATTTTGATCTCCAAAAAACTTTCTGAAATATTCTTCATTACCAATTATAACATAAAATAAATCATTATCATCAATACTAAAATACATCTCTTTTTTCAAAATCTCCATTATTGTTTCTCAAAAATCTGTAGACCAAAATTTAGCTTCATTAACATGAGGCAAAGTATTATAATTTTTATTCCAAAACTCCCTAAGATCAAAAATATCTCAATCCATCAATTTAGATTCTAATTCTCTAACAATTTCATTTGAAGAATATTCATCTATATCTACAATCTTTAACCAATCTAAATAGAGTTGAGACAAATTTACTCATCATTGAATTATTTGCATTTTTTCCTCTAATTTTTTTTCAAAATCAGCAGGCTCATTAGATTCTTTTATAGTTGCTTCAATCACATTTTCGAAAAAATTTCTCGTAATTTTATCCATTTGAAGTTTTAAATTTCTATAATCTGGATCCGTTTCTATATATTTTTTTAATGAGTTAAAAATTTTACCTTTATTAGAAACATTTTTATCTAATAAAATAAATAACATATTAAGCAATATTCATATTCTACTATTGACTTTTAATCTATCTTTTAGTTGTTCGGGCAAATAAAAAATTGCTATTCTATCTACCAACAAATCACTATTTACACTGACAACACTATCAATTCATAAAGATTTAGGGAAAGGCTGATTAGCTATTCATTCTGTCCTTTTTATTAAATTTAATTCTTCATTCGTAAATTGTAAATCTTCTAAGATAGACTTAATAAATAAAAACACTTTTATAAACTTTGTTATTAAATTTTTATCTGAAACAATTTGCGATTTATACAAAAAATCAAAAATTATAATCAAATAATTTATTTTTTCTCTATCAATCAACCTTAAATCTTCCAAAGATATATTTTTATTAACAAAATCTTTCAAATCTTTATCAGTCAAATTTTTATTAGAAGATATAAATTCTTTTATTTTAACCATTAAATTTAAATTAGATTCTTGTCTTAAAAGTTCTAATCCCTGCATAACAAGGTCATAGTCTGTATCTAGATTTAGTTTAAAAGAAGAAGGCATACTTATCTCTCAAAAAATAGTCTCCAAAGAAGATTTTATTGTTTTACTATTAATATCTTCTTTTAACCTTAAAAGTTTTTCCCTTTGATTTGCAATAATCTTTCAAATCTCTTGTAAATCAAAAAACAACTGTCTCAACTTAGCAAAGTTAGAATACATTTGAGCCCATTTAGCAAATCTATTATCTAATTTTCAATTTTTCACCAATTCCCAAAAATCATCAGTATTATTTCTATATCAACTATCTAAAAAACTAATTAATTCAGAAATATCTGAATCTTCCTTTAAATTGTTTATTAAACTATCAAAACTAGATATATCTGTAGAAAACAAAAATTTTTGTAAATTATTATAAAATTTCTTGTATCACTTTATTATTTCTTCCTCTTTTTCTTTCAAAGGCAAAATATTTTTTATTTTTTCTTTTAAAAATTCATTTTTTCAATTTTCAATATATCGCTGTAATAACTCAAATAAATTTTTATTTCAACAGCTGGATTCGACACTTTCACATTCCTTTAAAATTAAATTAAAAGTTTGTTTTCCTAGTTTAATATCTATTACCAACTTCTCAAAATCTTTCATTAAACCGTCCTCAGAAATAGAATTTATAATATTATCTATTTGCTTTTCAATCCTATTAAATCTATTTTTTTCAAACATTTTTGTATAATTAAACATTTAAATTCAAGGTTTTCAAGTAGAAGAAGATGAATAATTTGAACTTGAATCTTTAGATAATTTAGTTGTTGAAGAATTTTGTCATTTATTAGCTCCATTTTTAACTAGACTTACAGATGAGTTTCATCACGAGGAAGAGAGAGAAGTAGAAACATTTTTATTTAACAAATTTTCTAAATAAGATAGGGCTCATTTTATTTTATCATCTTTAATATTAGATATTTCTTTTCTAAATGTTAAATATTCTTCTTTCAAATCAAAGATATATTTATTTACTAAATTTTTTGCTTCTTTACAGGTCAAATCACTTTCACAATTAACATTTAAATATTTTTCCAACTTTTCTTTTTCTCTTACATAAACTCTATATCTATTCTGAAAGTCTTTATAAACCTCTGTTATCTTTTTATCTTTATTATGATAATTTACAAAATATTTATAAGTAGTATCTAAACAATTTATAACATAATTTCTCACATCCTCATTTTCTAAAAATTTATCGAAAATATGATAATATAGTTGATTATCAACATCTTTTAAATACTCTTTTAATCATTCTAAATCCCATCAACTTTCCTTTTTATAATTCAAAAATATCTTCTCTCTGATAATCTCGGAAACGAAAA
>CAYNHJ010000067.1:1864-3999 GCA_964397125.1 uncultured Candidatus Peribacteria bacterium | reverse complement strand
CTTTCAGATCTTTTAAAACTTGTTGATAAATCATTTAAACAAATTTTTTGATGATTTACTTTTTGGGTTGAGTGTGAAGTTAGTAGAGCAAAGCAGTATAGAGAAAAATATTATCTTGATTTAGTTCAATTTGATGAAAATCAGCAAGTAGTAGCAAAGGCTAGATGAATTATTTGGGATAGTAGTATTTGGAAAGAGTTTTTTCAAAAAGTTAAAATTAAGAGTTTTGAAGATCTAAAAGGCTATAAATTTTTGTTTCATTGAAAATTGAATTTTCATTATGAATATGGTTTTTCCATTTCTATTGACTGAATTTCTGAAGAGTTTATTTTATGACAGTTGAAGAAAACACAAGATGATATTAGAAAAAAGTTAATTGATGAAAAGATTTATGATAAAAATCTTAATTTACCTTTACCATATCCGCCATTTGTTATTGCTGTTATTTCATCTTCAACTTCAGAAGGATTAAAAGATTTTAGGACTATTTTAGAAAAATCTTGATATAAATTTGAAATAATACTTTATGAAAGTCCAATTCATTGAAATGAAGCTAAGCAGGGAGTTTATTTAGCATTAAAGAGAATATATAAAGATATCAGATCATGAAAGAAGATAGATTTTATTGCTATTTTAAGATGAGGATGATGAAGTCATTGAATAGTTTGGCAAAATGATGAAAAGATTGCAAGATGAATTTGTTACATGCCTGTGCCTGTTATAGTTGCAGTTTGACATACTTCTGATAGATATATACTCGATGAAATTGCTAAAATTTCTGCTAAAACTCCTTCAGATGCTGCTTATAGGTTAATAGAAATTGTAGAAAGTTATGTTAGACAATTAGATGATTGGTATTTAAGGATTAAAGATATTGTAAATAGAAAAATTTTGGAATATAAAAAAGATATAGATTATAGGTATGAGTTTATAATTAAAGATATTTTATCCAAAGTTGAAAGGTATAAATTAAATTTACATTTTTATTATAATTTTATAAAGAATTTTTCTCCAGAAAAACTTTTAAGTAAATGATTTGCTTTATTGTTTGATGAAAAGTGACAAATTTTAAATAGAAAAGCTATTGAAAAATTGAATCAAAATGATAAATTGAAAGTAAAAATATATGATTTTGAAATTTATGTTAAGGTTATAAAAAAAATTCAAACTGATAATTTTGACAAATAGTATAATTTTATTATAATATTTGTAGTTTTAGTTTTTAATTTTGAATTTAATGATAAACGTTAGAAAAAGTGTCCAAGATTTTAATAAACTTTCAAAAGAAGAAAAGATTAAAAGATTAAAATCAATGTTGGAAATTGTAAAGGAAGAATGAAATATATTTGATGATCTTTATAAACTTTTAGAGATAGATCCTGATATAAGTGAACAAATTATTAATTCTATATATCAAGCTATGATAAAAGCAATGTATTCTATTCAAGTAGAAGAAATGGAAAAGCAAATAGAGAAGATGGAAAAAATTAAAGAAAAGATAAAATCTTCTACAAAAGAAGAATATCAAGAAAAGCAAGAAGCTGAAAAAATTTTAGATTTAATATAATACTTTATAATGAAAAACAAAAAAAATATTTTATGAATTGATTGGGGCAGTAATTATATAGGATTAGCTTATATTAATACTAGATGAGAAAATATTGTAATGCCTATATGATATATATTGAATGATCCTTCTGCATTGTATAATATAGCTGATATTATAGCTAGATATAATATTTGAAAAATAGTTATATGATATCCGAAGCAAGAAGAAATTAGAAAAAAGGTTGACGATTTTATAAACCAATTAAATTTAGTAATAGAAGGCATTCCTATAGAAAAAGTTGATGAAGAATATTCTTCAGTGCAAGCTTCTAGTATAAATTGAAATTTTAAAAAGGATGAGAAACAAGATACACTCGCTGCTATGGTAATATTAGAAAATTATCTTAAAAAATTTGCTTAAAATTGAAAAATGTTTATAATAATGTAAATTTGAAATTTAGTTTTTAATTAAAACTTGTTATGAGTAAAACAACAATGTCATCAATTAAAGAAAATGTATTAGCTATTTTAGTAGCATTTGTTTTAGCTATTAGTTTAGTATTTTTAATTTCTAAAGTAGATTTTTT
>CAYNHJ010000067.1:0-1764 GCA_964397125.1 uncultured Candidatus Peribacteria bacterium | reverse complement strand
TTAATCTTAATTCTATTCAAGTTATATTTACTGATTGAACGGTGGAGGATGCTTTTAACATTTGAAATATATCAAGATAGTAATAACTTTCAAATTATTTTATTAAATTAATCAAAAATAAAAATGAAAAAGTTGATATTTATACTAATTTTATTTACGACTTCTCTTTTATTTGCTGCAGATGTAGACCATTTTGTTGTGGAAGTTAAACCTAATCCTATAGAGGTAAATAAAGCTGAAGATTTAATCGTAAAAGCTGTAGATGCAAATTGAAATGTAGTAACTGATTATGAGTGAGACGCAGTTATTAGTGTATTAGATTCAAATGGAAACGATGTATCTGATGATTCTACTATTGTTGAAGTACCTAATGATTGAATAGTGTCTTTCACTGCTGATGATTGATGAGAAAAGATATTTTCTAAATGATTAGTTTTTAAAAAATCTTGAAGTTATGTTGTAAAAATATCGGATGTTACGGATGATTCTATAGAATGAGAAGTTACTGTACAAGTAAATCCAGAAAATAATACTAAAGTAAAAGGAAATATTAATATACAATCTCCTATTAATTGATCTGTAGAAAAGAAACTTCCTATAGAAGTTATAGCAACTACTAATTTACCAAATACTGTATATCAAATTTTTGTAGATTGACAAAAGGTTAAAGAGTGATTAACTGATGAGAATTGATGAATTAATGATACTATTGATAGTTTAACAAATTGAGATCATACTTTACAGATCAAGTTAACTGATTGAGAATGAAAAGTGTTATGACAATCTCAACAAATTAGTTTTAAGTATGAAGCATCTCAAAATGTTGATTTATTTAAGTCAATAGAAATCAAACCTTCAAATAATGTAAATCAATGAGATAAAGTAACTTTTTTTGTTAATACAGATAAATCTGTACAATCTGCAGAAATTTTATTAAAAGGTTTATGAAGCTATCCTATGGATAAACAGGAAGATTGAAAGTTCGTCTTACAAATGACTATGGATACTCCATGAACGTATGAAATAAGTGTAAAATTAAATAATTGAAAGGAAGAAAAAGAATATGATAAAGTAGCCTATTTGACAGTTAAAGAAAATGTAGTTATAAAAAATATAAAAATAAATATAGATAAAAAAAATAAAGTAGTTAATGTAAGTTGGGATTTTACTGGAAAGCCGGCTTATTTTAAAGTTAAGTGGGGGGAAAATAAAGAAGATTTGGATAAAGAAAAGATAGTTTCAGAGAACAAAATATCATTGTCTTGATTAGAATTAATTAATAAAAAATATTATTTACAAATTATTCCATTAGATTCTAGTTATAATCCTGTTGGACACCCTTCAAATGTAATAGAGATAAAATCATGAGTTCATAATGCTCCAACATGTGTTGTGAAAAATATAAGGATAAAGTTAAAAATTATTAATTGAAAACATTATTTAGTATGGGATAAGGTTAATGGTGTAGAAAAATATATTATTAGTGTGGCGGATGATCCTAAATGACCTTTTAACAAATTGTGAGAGACAACAGATACTAAATGGGAATATCCTTTTGATAAAAATGCTAAAAAAACTATTTATAAATTTTATAAAGTTGAAGGTGTTTGCTCTGATTGACAGACTGTTCAAATATGAAATATTAAAAAAGTAAAAGTTTGACCTAGTAATGTTATTTTAATTTTAGTTTTAATGAGTTTGATAATATATTCTATATATAGGTTACATAAACTTTCATAAAAATTCTAGCCCGGAATCACGACG
>CAYNHJ010000066.1:0-4049 GCA_964397125.1 uncultured Candidatus Peribacteria bacterium | reverse complement strand
ATGCAAAGAACATTAGTTATATTAAAACCTGATGCAGTAACAAGGTGAATAACTGGGAAGATTATAGATAGATTAGAGTCTAAAGGTTTAAAGTTAGTTGCTTGTAAAATGGTAAAGTTAAATGAAGAAATTTTAAGAGAGCACTATTCTCATTTAGTTGATAAACCGTTTTTTCCAGATATAGTTAGATTTATGACTTCAGCACCTGTAATATTACAAGTTTGGGAAGGTGTAGATGCGGTAGATGTTGTTAGACTTATGACATGAGTTACTAATGCAAGGCAAGCTCAACCATGAACAATCAGGTGAGATTTTGCTATGTCAGTAGCTAGGAATGTTATTCATGCATCAGAGTCTCCTGAAATAGCTGAAGAAGAAATTAAAAGATTTTTTTCAGAAGATGAAATATATAGTTATAAAAGAGTAGATGAGGATACTATATATGAAAAAGATGAAATTAATTAGTTTTATATTGTTAAATGTTTAGAACTAATGAAAAAATGAATACATCCACAGTATTATAACGATGTAAAAGTAAAATGTATATGTGGTAATGAATTTGTAGTAGGTGGAGCAACAGTTGAATTTGTAAAAGTTGAATCTTGCCCGGCGTGTCATCCTACTTATACTGGTAAAAAAGAAACTAAAATTATAAAAGGAAGATTACAGAAAATAGAAGAAAGAATTAAAAAATCTGAAGAATTGAAGAAAAAGTTAGCAAAGGCTGTATAGTTTAAAATCAAATTAGACTTATGTTTAAAAAAAAGATTTTATCTAAATATTTAGGCGGAGAGAATATAATTTATATTATATCTCATCATTGGTGGATTTATATAAAACTTATAGTTTTTTATTTGTTTTTGTTGTTGATAGGTTTTGAATTGTGGTTTGTGGTAAGTAAGTATATTAACAGTTCGGCTGTAAGGTATATATTTGGTATATATTGAATAGTGCTTTATTTAAAGTTTATTATTAGTTTTTTTGATTTATATTTAGATTCGATAGTATTGACAAATCAAGGTTTAAATATATTCTTGTGGGATTGACTGTTTAAGTATAGTAATGAGGTAGTGGAATGGTCTTCTATAGAAGCTGTTTATGATGAACAAAATGGTTTGTTGGACATTTTGTTAGATAAATGAGATATTGTTATAAAAAGAATTGATGAAGAATATAAATTTGAAGATGTACCGTCTCCTTCAAAACTTTCTAATTTGATTATGGATACTAAAGATAAAATATTATGAAATCAAGAATCTGAAAGGGAGGATAATAATGAAGAAGAGATAGATAAGTTTGAAATTTTAGTTGAAGCGTTGGGAGAAATAATTAAAGAATATTATGAAAAGAAAAAATAAATTGTTTTATTTAATAGAAGATTTAGATTAATAATTAACATATTATGAGTGGATCCAAAGGTAAAATTGTTGCTATTAGAGGAGTAGTAGTAGATGTTCAATTTCCTGATTGAGAAAAATTGCCGCAAATTTATGAAGCTTTAGAGACATTAACTAAAAATAGTGATTGAGAAACTGTAGTAATAGAAGTACTTCAGCAGTTAGAAGATGGAAAAGTAAGATGAATTGCAATGACTTCAACTGATGGGCTAAAAAGGTGAGATGAGGTGATAGCAACATGATCACCTATTAAAGTGCCTGTATGACCTCAAGTACTAGGTCATATTTTTAATGTTTTGGGAAAGACTATTGATTGAACGCCAGATGTTGAATGAGAAGATAAATGGCCTATTCATAGATCTGCACCTAAATTTGTTAATCTTTCTACAAAAGCTGAAGTTTTAGAAACTTGAATTAAAGTAGTTGATTTGCTGGCTCCTATTTTAAAATGATGAAAAGTAGGATTATTCGGTGGGGCAGGAGTAGGTAAAACTGTATTGATGCAAGAGTTAATTCACAATATTGCTACAGAACATCAATGAGTGTCTATAGTTTGTGGAGTATGAGAAAGAACTAGAGAGGGAAATGATCTTTATAATGAAATGAAAGAGTCATGAGTAATAGATAAAACTGCGATGGTTTATTGACAGATGAATGAGCCTCCAGGTCCAAGAGCTAGAGTGGCTCTTACTGGTCTTACAATGGCTGAATATTTTAGAGACGTTGAATGAAGAGATGTGCTAGTGTTTATAGATAATATTTTTAGATTTGTTCAAGCTGGTGCTGAAGTATCAGCACTTATGGGTAGAATACCATCAGCTGTATGATATCAACCAACGTTAGCTAGTGAAATGTGAGCTTTGCAGGAGAGAATTACCTCTACAGATAAATGATCTATTACTTCTGTACAAGCTGTTTATGTACCAGCTGATGACTTAACAGATCCTGCACCTGCTACAACTTTTGCTCATTTAGATTCAACAATTGTTTTAAATAGAGCTATAGCTGAAAAAGGTATATATCCTGCTGTAGATCCTTTAGATTCTACATCTACTATTTTAACACCAGAAATTGTAGGTGAAAGACATTACAAAGTTGCGAGAGAAGTTCAAAGAATTTTACAAAGATATAAAGAGTTACAAGATATTATAGCTATATTGGGTATGGAAGAGTTGTCTTATGAAGATAAGCAATTAGTATATAGAGCAAGAAAAATAGAAAAATTTTTATCTCAACCTTTCTTTGTTGCAGAACAATTTACAGGAATGAAATGAGTTTATGTAAAATTGGAAGATACAATTAGATCTTTTGAAAAAATTATTAATTGAGAAGTAGATAATATTCCTGAAAATTATTTCTTATATAAATGAACTATAGATGATGTAATAAAGGCTTATGAAGAAGATCAAAAGAAATAAAAGTTTTTTGTAAATACATAAAAGACACCGGTGTCTACAAAACACCGGTGTTAAATTTATTTAAATAAACTAATAAATATAAAAATGAATTTTTCTTTAAATCCTTTTGTATGGTTAGGTATAGTTTTAAAAGAAATTATTTTTCGTCCTATATTTAATTTGTTATTAGTTTTTGTTGTGTTGACTTGATGAAGTTTATGATGGGGGATTGTACTTTTAACTTTGTTTATAAGATTGTTGTTGTTAAAACCTTCTATGGAAGGTAATAATCTTCAAAAACATATGACAGATTTACAACCTAAAATTAAGGAGATTCAAGAAAGATATAAAGATGATCCTCAAAAAATGAATGAGGAGCTTATGAAATTATTTCAGCAAAATAGTTGATCATTAAAATGAATGATTAGATGATGTGTAATGATGTTAATTCAGATACCAATTTTTTTGTGACTGTTTTACGTTGTTAAAGATTTGGCTAATATATTGTCTTGAAAGTTGAATCCTTCTAATTTTTCAGATTATATTTATAGTTTTCTTAATATTTTAGGTATTGATAGCCAAATATTTTCTCATATTGATCCATATTTTTTTGGTATTAATTTGTTAGATTCCCATAATTTAGTTTTTGCTATTATAGCAGGAGTTTTAATGTTTGTTCAATTTAAATTTACTAGTTTTTTTATGCCAAAATCTAACAATAATTTGAATCAACAAAATCTTCCATGAATGCCTACTTTGCCTGATATGAGTAAAATGATGAATATATTTAATATGTTTTTAGTATTTATGATGATGATGTTTGTTTATAGTGTACCTGCAGCTATATGATTATACATTATAGTTACTACTTTGTTTTCTGTTTTACAAATGGTATGGCAATATAGGTTATTGATCAAGGCAAGATTTTTTTCATAATATATAGAAATACTCTCAAGTGTTAATATTCAATTTTTTAGCTAGTCATCATTTAATTTCTAGAACATATTTTGAAGGTATTTTATTTGTTTCTATATGACAGTTTGAAATAGTAGATATACAGGGAGAGGCATTCTCCCGTTTTTTTATTATTTTGAAATTTTTATCTAGCCATATTATATCTAAAGGTATATATGTATTTTTCATCCAAAAGCTATATTGTCCTTCTAAAGGAAATACAAAAAGCATTCACTCATTTATTGATAATTTTTTTACAAACATTAATCATTTTTCTCTTTCTTTTTTGGTTTTAGAAAGT
>CAYNHJ010000065.1:2104-4152 GCA_964397125.1 uncultured Candidatus Peribacteria bacterium | reverse complement strand
TTTTTATTCATTTTTTTAAAAATAGAGTAATTAAAGCTCATCTTACTCAATATACGAATTCAGCATTATTTTGGTTATATTTTGTAAAATATAGTTTTTCAATTCCTACTTTTTTAATAGGATACTTTTTTATTAAATTTTCAAAAAAGTCGTAAATTTTTTTTATTCTTTCAAATTGATCCTTTCTTGAAGGATTTTTTTGATCTTGAAGTAAGATCCCCCCGTCAATTATATTTAAATTGTTATCTACAATAGCATATCAAAGTTTTCTAACACCTGGATCAATTCATAAAATCATCTTGACAAAAGATATTAAATTTGTATTAAAAGAGTGGAAATTTATAAATTATATATAACTTAAATATATAAAATGTCAAAGGAAAAATTTCTTAGTGGTTTAAATGTTTTTAAATTATATATTAAATACTTATGTTTGAGTCAAATACAGATATTTTTTCTTGATTAAAAGTAAGATACGAAAGAGAACTTTTAGAAAAAGTTTTAGATTTTTTAGGAAAACAGGGATATTTGAGTTGACAAAGTTTATTTAAATCTTTAGATGAGTTAATTAAGTTTTTAGAGAAAGAAAAGAACAAGTCAAATAAGTTAGGGGGTTTTTATAGATTATTGAAATTTTTTAATAAGGTATTATCTGATTTTAATGATATAAATGTAGGTTTAGTTTGAGATAGATGGAGCAATGATTTAATTGAGAGATATATGTTATTAAATTCTAAGAGCATTATTGAAGTTTTTTCATCATCTTTTGATACTTTTCCTTCAAAAAAAAGAAAATATTTTGAAAAATTTAGTAAAATAGAAAATTTGTATTTGAAATTGAAGGATGATTTTAAGCTAAATAATTGAGAAATAGTTATTGTTTCATATTTTTTGAAATTTATAAATTATATATATTTTTTAGAAGAAAGGAAAAGGCAAAGATTTACTTGAAGTTCAGAGAAAAAACCAGCATCTTGGCATTTTTATAAGGTTGTAGAGAATATTGTTGATTTCTATAAATATTTGAAAGAAAAAGATGATTTAAATAATTTATTACTTAAATATAAAAAGATTTTAGAAAAATACAAATTACCTATTTTGATTACAGCAATTTTCCATGATGCTGTTGAAGATAAAAGATTTACTTTACCATTGAATTTTGTTAGTCAAATAATTGACAGTGATTTTATTAATAAATTAGTAGAAAGAAAAATTTATTATTTGCCACCCGAAGTAATTTTTGATGATGAAGAAAAATGTATTATTAATTGACTTTTTGTAAAAATATTTGACGAGTTTGTAAGCTTTAAAAATTTAAGTTTTAATAAAAGATCGTTAAATAACTGATCAGTTCAAATTGATGAAGAAAATTTAATTAAACTTAATGAAAACGAATTAGAGAATATTTTAAGATTTTCATTAAATTATGTTTATTCAGGTATAATAGAAGATGATAGAATTTTACAATTAAGAGAAGATGAAATTTCTTTGATTTTGTCAGTAATAGATACTCTTACCCAAAGAAAACATGGAAGTTGGTATTATACAGAATGAGAGGAAAAGTATAGATATTTGAAAGAATATTTGGAAAAAATATCTACAAATAAAATTGCTGTTTTGATTAAGTGGTCAGATTTTCTAGACAATATAAGATGAAAACTTTCAGAAAAACAACAAGTTAAATATTTAAAATATTATATTCCTTTTTTTAGGAAACAGTTTTGAACTAATAATTTATTAGAATTTGTTCCTGAAAAAGTAAAAAAAGAAATAGAATATCCCTTTCTTTTGAACGCTTTAAAATGAAGACAAGATTAAAAATTTAATTCTTTCTTAAATTTTCTTCCCATTTGTCTAATTCATTTGTTATCTGATTTTTTTTTCACGAAGGAGTAGATAGAAGTTTTCAGACAGTGTTTTTAAATTCTTTTAATCATAGATTAAAATAGTCTGCTAGAGTTTCTAATAAACTTTTTTTTGTAGCTTCCTCTTTAAGTTTTTCTTCAAGTTGTTTAAGAGAGGACATTTATAAATTTTATATAATAAAG
>CAYNHJ010000065.1:0-2004 GCA_964397125.1 uncultured Candidatus Peribacteria bacterium | reverse complement strand
ACTACTTTTGCTACATTTTTGTCAAGTGGAGAAGGTAGTATATAATCTGGTGAGAGTTTATCTCAAACATAATTTGCTAAAGCTTCAGCAGCAGCTATTTTGTGTTTATCTTCTATTTGCTGTAGTCTTGCATCAAGAGCTCATCTAAATATTCAAGGAAAAGCTAAAAGATTATTTACTTGATTTGGAAAATCGCTTCTTCAAGTTGCTACAATAAATGCTCCTCATTTTTTCGCTTCTTCTGGCATAATTTCTGGTATAGGGTTTGATAAAGCGAAAACTATAGGTTTTTCAGCCATTAGTTTGATATCTTCTGCTGTAATCAAATTTGGTTTTGAAACTCATATGAATACATCTGCTCATCTTAAAGCATCATGTATATTTCATTTTATATTTTCGATATTGTACTGTGCAACTTCTTCTTTGTATTTATTTAGATTTTCTCTTCATGGATAAATTACTCATTTACTATCAAGTATTACTATGTTTTTTACTCAATATTTGTGAAGTAATTTTGCAATTGCAATTCCAGCTGCCCCTGCTCAGCTGATGACAACTTTTATTTTATTAAATTTTTTATTTGCAAGTTTTAATGCATTAATTAATCCAGCTAAGACTACTATAGCTGTTCAGTGTTGATCATCATGAAAGACTGGAATATTTAGACGTTTTTTTAATTCTTCTTCAATATAAAAGCATTTAGGGGCAGCTATATCTTCAAGATTTATTCATCAGAAAGTAGGAGCAATTGCTTCAACTGTTTTTATAATTTCATCAGGGTCTTGAGTATTCAAAACTATAGGTACAGCATCAATTCAACCAAATTCTTTAAATAAAATTGCTTTTCATTCCATTACAGGTAGTCAGGCTAATCATCAAATATTTCAAAGTCATAAAACAGCACTGCCATCTGAAACTACAGCCACAGAATTATTTTTCCAAGTATAATCGTATGCTAAAAAAGGATTTTTATGTATTTCTTTACAAGGTTGAGCAACTCAAGGAGTATAATAAATTGATAAATCTTCTTTTGTATTTAAAGGAACTTTGGATTTTACTTCTAGTTTTCCTTTGTATTTTTTATGTTCTTCTATAGCTTTTTTGAAATAGTCCATTTTTACAAAAGATTTGTAATTAAAATAGAGTAAATTTATTTATATGCTATTTTACTTCAAGTTCAATATTTTTACGATTTGTTAAATATTTTATATCTTGTAAGAGAGTAGTTTTACAGAAAGTATAAATAAGATGTGATTTTAATTATAAAATCCCGGGGTTTAAACCCCGGGGTCGAAGAAGTTATATATATTGTTCTACTATTTTTTTAAATTCTTCATAAGGATAAGCTCCTATAACTCTGTTGACAGTCATTCAACCTTTTATAAATTCTATATGAGGTATACTTGTTACTTGATATTGCATTGCTAACATTTGATTTTGAGGTTCATCAACGTTGACTTTAACTATTAACACTTTATCATTAAAATCTTTAGCAATTTGTTCTAATACAGGAGCTATCATTCTACAAGGGCCACACCAAGGAGCCCAAAAATCAGCAATTATTAATTTGTCTTTATTTTCATTAATTACTTGATTAAATTGAGTAGTTCCTGAAACATTAATAATATTTCATTTTTGTTGATTTTGTTCGTTATTTCATTCTTCATTTTCGTTTAATATTTGGTGAAATATTGCTTGATATTCTTCAGGTCATCTAACACCAACTATTGTTTGAACTGGTTGTCAGTTTTTAAATATCATAACTGTTGGTATACCTTGAATATTGAATCTTATAGCGCTAGTAGGATTTTCATCAACATTTACTTTTACAAATTTAATTTTATCTGAGTATTGATTAGCTAATTGTTCAAAAATAGGAGCCAACATTCTACAAGGAGCACACCAAGGAGCCCAAAAATCTACTACAACTGGTTTATCAGATTGTAAAACTTCTTGATCAAAGTTCATATCTGTTACTTCAATTATATTGTTTGCCATTATTTA
>CAYNHJ010000064.1:0-4157 GCA_964397125.1 uncultured Candidatus Peribacteria bacterium | reverse complement strand
TAAATATAGAGGAAAGTGTTGAGAAATTTTTAAAAGATGAATTGAGGTTAACGGAGGTAGAGATATATTTTATATATAAGTTTTTCAGGTTAAATATTAGATGATTATTAAATTTGATTAGATACTGAACAAGGAGAAAGATAGGGTGATATAGATATACTGAGCTGAGAGATGAGGTATATGACCAGCCAGGAAATGTAATAGTATGAAAAAGAGATGATAATTTTGAAATAGTTGAACGTAAAGATTTAAAGGAAAAGTTTTTAAGAAGATTGGTTTGAATTTTAGAAGATAAAGAAATAGAGGAGATAGAACATGTATTAGATAAGGTAGTGAATTGATGAAATTTAGATGAAATAGATATTGAGTTTATACAGAATTTAATCTCGAAATATCCAGAAATAGAATGAGATTTTTATGAATTTTTAATTGCATTAAGGGAGTAAAGATATAATATTAACAGTTATAAAAGTAGTAAGTTAAGATAAAGAAATTTAAAATTTGTTGGTATAAACTTGAAATTTGTTATTAATTTTTTACTATTTTAAGAAAAATACATATTTGTACTACTGTATTTTTCTGAAGTTTATGTTATTATGATATTATAAATGGATAAAAGTTTTGTTTTTAGAAAAATTTCTAAATTTTGGGAGCAAGATTTGTCTGATGTAATAGATAGAGATATTAATATTAAATTACCAATTAAATTGTCAAAAGCTGTTACGATAATTTGACCAAGAAGAAGTTGAAAAACTTTTGTATGTTTTCAGTTGATAAAAAACTTAATAAAAAGCTGAATAGATAAAAGACAAATAATTTATTTTAATTTTGAAGATGAAAGATTATTAAATATAAATTCTAAAGATTTGGATATTATTTTACAAGTTTATTTTGAAGTTTTTCCTGATAATTATTCTAAAGAGTTATTTTTATTTTTAGATGAAATACAAGAAGTTAAAGATTGGGAAAAGTTTGTTAGGAGAATATTAGATGAATATAAAAATATAAAAATTATACTTACTTGATCGTCATCAAAATTTTTATCAAAAGATATTGCTACTTCTTTAAGAGGTAGAACTATTACTTATAAAATATATCCTTTGTCATTTAAAGAGGTTTTGAAATTTAAAAAGTTAGAAAATTTGTTGGAGAAGTCTTATCTTTTAGAAAGAGAAGAATTTTTGTTACAGAATATTTTTTTTGAGGTTTTAAAGTATGGTTTTTTTCCTGAAGTAGTTATAGAAGACAATCAAGATTTAAAAGAAAGTATTTTAAAAAATTATTATGATGTTATTTTTTACAAAGATATAATAGAAAGATGAAATATTAAAGCTTTTGCAAAAGCTAAAGAGTTTAGAAATATAATTACTTCGTTGAATACTTGATTTTTGTCAATTAGAAAAATTGCGAAAAGTTTTAATTTGAATGAAAAAACTCTTAAAAATTGGTTAGAACTTTTTGAAGATGCTTTTTTTGTTAAAACTTTAAATAATTTTAATTTTTCTATTAGAAAACAAGTAAAAAGTAGGAAAAAGATTTATTTGATTGATAATTGATTTTATAATTTAGTCTATTGATTTGGATTTGAAAATTTGGGTATTAATTTTGAAAATATAGTTTTTTTAGAACTTATAAAATATTGATTAGTAGAAAATGAAACAATATTTTATTTGAAAGGAAAAGATTTTGATGTAGATTTTTTTATTTTAAAAAGTTGAAAAGGTATACCTGTTCAAGTAAGCTATAATATTGATGATAAAGATACTTTAAAAAGAGAAGTTGATAATTTAAATAAATTTATGAAAAAATATAATGTTGAAAAAGGTGTATTGATAGTTTACGATAAAAGAAATATAAAAAATTTTCCTTATCAAAATATCCAGATTTTAGATTTCTGGGAATTTTTAAAAGAAAAAAATATATATTTTTGATTTTAATAAGTACAAAAAATTAATATTTTAATTGTTTTCAATTCCTTGTTTTTATTAAAATTGTACCAGTTATTATGAAAAATATCATTATCCATTGTGTTTTAGTTAATGGTCATACAAATTCGTTTTGGGGATAATATCTTAATATTTCTGCAAAAAATCTAAAGATTCAGTACAAAATTAGAAATAGACCAGTTATCCATCAAGGAGTGAAAGTTCCTTTTTTTATTTTTTTCCAAAAGATTAAATTTAAAATAATAAAAATTATAAATCATTCCAGAAAGCTTTCTATAAAATTCGTATTTATTCTAAGGTTATTATCTATGTGTGAATAAATGTAAAATAGTTTGATATTTTTTAAGAGATTTGTTAAATTGTCTCATAAAAAGTTTATAATATCTTGACTTACAATTTTTCAGTAGAGTTCTTGATTTAAAAAATTTCAAATTCTTCAAAGCATTATTCAAAAAGGTACAACAAGTAATATCAAATCAGTTACTGTCAAAAAGTTTTGAAAATCAAGTTTATATTTTTTTTTAAGAAAAAAAAGTGAAATACTTACTCAAATTACTCCTCAAACAAAAGACATTCCTCAATTCCAGATAGCAATTATTTGTGTAGGATGATGAATATACCAGTCAAAATTATAGATTATTACATGACCTAGTCTTCATCAGATAATTACACCTATGATTACGTTTAAAAAAAGATCTTCTAAGAAAGTATTTTTGTTTTTTATGTTAGGTATTAGAGATTCTCCAAATTTTGAGATTATATATTTTAAATAAAAATATCAAAAAATAAATGATATCAGATAAAATATTCAATATCGGTAAATTTTTAATGGTCATATCTCTAAAGCAATGTTTGACATAGTAGATATTTAATTTTAAAAATTTTTATATTCATATTACATCTACTTCAAATTCTTCATTTATTCCTAAATAATTTAGCTTTACTGGATATAGTCAAGGAGTATCAATTATATGATTTAATTTTACTTTATCTTTAGGAATTTTAAATCAGAATTTTTTTAGAATTTCTTCAACAATATCTTTTTCACTAACTTTGTCATAAAGATGTCATTTAGGAGATATTTTTCTTTTTATTTGTAAAGGGTTATTTTTTAGAATATTTAATATTTCTTTTAATTTTTCAATTTGCTTTTCTGTTTGTTTTTCTTTATTTTTTAATTTAGTTATTAATGCATTTGCTTCTGGTGTTCATATTTCTGCAGCTAATTTTTGTTTTTTTAGCACGTTTTTGAATAATGCTGGAGCTATTTCTTTTATTTCTCCTCTTTTTCCCCATTTACAGTCTTTTAAGAAAATAACTTTAATTTTCATTTTCTAATAGATTTTTACTGTTATAAAAAATAATAATTTTAAATAATAAATTAAAAAATATTAAAATAGCTAAAATCAGATAGAGATATTTGGTTATATTAATTTTTTCGTAAATTATTTTAGTTTTTTCTTGGTTTTTTGCAATATTTTTTATATCTTTAATAAATTTTTGAAAATCTTCAGACTTTAAAATTCTATAAAATTTTCCAGAGCTTATTTGTGCAATTTGTTGTAGTAAAGAGATGTTAATAGTTGTAGGGATATCATTACCAAAATAATCTTTTCATACTATATAATTATTCTTTCAAATTGCTAAAACATAGATAGGAATATTATAGTTCGCAGCAACTTTTGCAGCATCTATGGGGTCAGATCATTTATTAGAGTCGCCGTCTGTTATCAGTACAATAATTCAAGGATTTTTAGGATTATTACTATTTTTTAATAGATTTTTAATTCATAATAAAATAGCGTCTCATATTGCTGTTCATAAGAAATCTATCACTGGAGGAAAATTTCACATTTTAGTTTCTTTAAGTTTTTCTGCTACAGCTAAAGTTTCATTTGAAAAAGGTATTCGTACGAAAGGTATTCCTGAAAAAAATATTACTGATATTCGATATCATTGAAGATCATTGATAATATTAATTATAGTATTTTTAGCAGCTGCAAATCTATAAGGTTTTATATCTGTAGCAGTCATAGATAGTGAAGTATCAAATAAGAATTGAATATTTAAAGTTTTTTCTTTTATTATTTTTTGTCAAATTATATATTGTGGATTTAAGGGCAGAATACATAAAATTGTAATTGTAAGAACTATGACAAATTTGTATAGTTTTTCTAAAAAATTATTTTTATATTTTTCAGGTATAACAAA
>CAYNHJ010000063.1:3095-4172 GCA_964397125.1 uncultured Candidatus Peribacteria bacterium | reverse complement strand
TATTTATTATTCAAAACAAAACTTTAAAAATAACAATAACTCAAATTACAAATGCTAACATCATAAAAGCCCCCAAACTAAAAATTAAGAATCATAAAATTTGTTTTTTTTAATAGCTCAAGTTCAACATTCTCTTACTCATTACTTTTAAAAATTTCTTTATTATTTTCAATTCTTTATAATTTCATCTATCACTTTTGTTTTAGGATATTTCCATCTGTAGTTTTTCCGATCAAAAAATTGAGTATCAGCATTTATAGCTGAAGGTATATGATATTTACTTAAAATTTTTACCATAAAAATTGAAAATTTGATTTGTTCGTCAATACTGTAATAATTATTTCATTTATCAAAAGTATGATTATAATTACCTGGCATCCATGCTCCAAACCAAATCTTTCTTCAAGTTTTATTTTGCCAATTATAAGCTAAAATAATTTTAGATAAAATTTTTTTCTTCTCTTGTGGCGTTCAAGTTGTTCGTCTTAAATATTTGCTAGTTCTAGATGGACCAGCAGCAAAAAAATGAAATTCAGCCATCAAATATTTGTCATTTTTATATTTTTCAAAAATAGAATTTAAATAATTTAAATTATCTGGATGAGATCTAACAGGAGGAGCTAAAAACAAAATTCTATATTTATTAAATCATCAAGTATTTCTTATAACAGAAATCACTTTATTGTAATATTTTAATAACATGTCACGATGTTTATTTAACGCTTTTCAAGGTTCTATCATAAGGTCAAAACTTAACCTATAATCAATATCTTTTAAAAAATTTGCTACTTTTTTCCACAAACTTACAGCTTTATTTAAATTTTCAACATTAGGATTTTGTTTAAACTTTTCAGCTCAAAAAGCTATTATAGGAATTAGTCCAGCTTTCAAACTATCTTCTATCTGCTGTTTTAAAAGAGGCAAATTAACATCTTCCTTAAACCTTATTCTCACATGTGTAAATCATTTTCTTTTTCGAACCAAAGGCCAGCTAGAATTATACATTTTTCTCAAACGTTTAAACGATTGCCAATTAACATTAATACCAAAATTTAACAACATTTTTTGATATTTTTC
>CAYNHJ010000063.1:0-2995 GCA_964397125.1 uncultured Candidatus Peribacteria bacterium | reverse complement strand
TTAAAATAAAAATCATTATAACTAGCAAAACACACAAGATTTATTGAAATAAAACCTAAAATTAATAACATTAGTTTTAACAATTTTACTTTCATCTTTCAAAATTTAAAATTTAAAACTATTTAAAAAATTAAATTATTTTTAATAAATTACAATACCATTTCAATGTTTTTAGTAATAGAAGACAATCCCATCCTTTGAAAAAATCTAGTAAAACTATTACAACTAAATTGATTTGATGCTGAACTATCCACTACTTCCAATGAAGCAATCCAAAAATTAAAAAATTGAAATTATGAATTTATAATTTTAGATATTAACTTACCTGATGAATCTTGATTTGATTTATTAAAAAAATTAAGAGAAGAATGAAATAACATTCCAATTTTGATTTTAACTTCTAGAAACACTATCGATGATAAAGTAAAATGATTAGAACTTGGAGCAGATGATTATATGACTAAACCTTTTGATATGTCTGAATTTATTGCTAGAATAAAAGCTATTTTGAGAAGACAAAATTGAATTAAAAGTGAAGAAATAATTTTAAACAATTGAATAAAAATTTTACCTTCCCAACAAAAAGTAATAAAAAATTGAAGTGAAATTTGACTATCTGATTTAGAATTTAGACTATTGATGTATCTACTAAAAAATAAATGAAAAATTCTCTCAAGAAAAGATATATATGAAAATGTATGGTGAGATTTTGAAGATTATTATTTTTCTAGAACAGTAGATGTTTATATATGAAATCTCAGAAAAAAATTATGAAAGGACATAATTAAAACTAAAAAATGAGTTTGATATTACATACCTTAATATAAAAAGCCCGGGAATCCCGGGCTTAAGATTATTTTTGCAAAATATCATTTAAGAAGTTATCTACATCAAAGTTTTCATTATTACTATTCTGTTGTTTTAGTTGTGCTAATCTCTCTTCTATTTTTGCTTGTAAATATTTTACTATTTCTACTTTCAATTTTATCAACCTACTATTAGAATGTTTTTTTTGCAATTCTTCTAGTTTAGGTAAAATACTTTTTATTTTGCTGTCAATCTTTTCTAATCTTTTTATCTGTTCATCTATAGATTTTTGAGACAATTTTTGGAAAAATCTATTTATAACATTATCTATTTTTTCTTTTAACTTTTGATTAATTTCAGTAAAATTTTGTTGAATCTTAGTTCTAATTTGCTGAATTTGAGATTTTATTTTATCTTTTTCTTCAAGCCATTGTTTTACTATTTGCTTTTGTTGTTCTGGTAATTGATTTGCTATTTTTTCTAAAAACTGTTTTTTCAACTCCCAAATCTTTTCTCTTATTTTTTGTCTTTCTTGCCAATCAACAGTATTTCTTAACTGTTGCCTCAATTGATAAAGTTGATTTTTTAATTGTTCTAATTCTTCTTGATAATTTTGTTTTATATTTCGCCATACCTGCCTCATTGTAGCTCAATACTTTTGTCTAACTTCTTGTCTAAATTGATGAATTTGCTTTTTAAATTGATTTCTCTGATCTAAAAACTGTCTTCTATAATAGCGATAATAACGATGAAAGCCTCTCATAGGTCCCATTACAGGCCCATTTCATTGATTTGAAATTGCAGGTGGCATAGGAGGTGTTTGAATATTAGATCCAATGTTAGATGTACCAATTTTGTAAGCAGATGCAAATGACAATAATGTAACTAAACCAATCAATGGTAAAAATGTTGCTATTTTTTTCATGTTTTTTATATTTAGGATATAAAAGCATCTATATTATAATTTTCTTTTGTAAAAATAATGTAAAAATTAAACATTTTTTTATTTACATAATTTTTACATTGAACTATATCTCTAAATGATAAAAAAATATCTTATCAGAACTACTCTATTTGTAACTATTATCATTTGGTGTATAATTTTTTTAAATTTTGTTTTTTTTAGTTACCTAAAATACTATAAAAATTATTTTCACGCCAAAGAAAAATTAAATACCTATATAAAAAATTTTTCTAAAACGCAAAATATAACTGACAGAATAGAAGATGTTATTTCTAACTATCTAATTGAATATACTTTATGAAACAAAATAAATTTAAAAAATTTATTCAAAAAAAATTTTTGAACTCCTTATTTGATAATTAATTCAAACAATCAAGAAACTTTACAAAATTTTGATGAAAATCAATGCAATAAAAAGTTTTTATGCCATAAACTGAACAAAAATTGATACACTATTATAATATGATCTCCTATCTGATATCCGAAATATGTACTTTACAATGATATATTAAAATTTTTAATATTCTCTTTTATTTTTAGCTTGTTAATTAGCTTTCCAATTTTCTTAGGAATAAAGAAAATTTTTTCTCCAGTAGAAGAAAATATAAAATTTATGAAAAACTTTGTAAATATAGCATGACACGAATTAAAAACACCTCTTACAAATATCAATCTTTCAGCTCAACTTCTAGAAAAAGAATACAATAAAGAATACATAAAAGATATAATCTTAGAAACCAATAAAATGAATATGCTAATAGATTGACTTTTAAAATTGGCTTTAATTTGAAAAGAAAATGCAAAAGAGCAAAAAATAAATATTTGTAATACTATTCACAATATCATAAAAGAATTACAAATAACTAATATTAAAATACATTGAAAATGTTTTGATATAATTACAAAAGAAAATCATATTTATATACTACTAAAAAATTTACTAGAAAATGCAGCAAAATATAGACAAAAAAATTCTGAAATTTATATATATCTATCAAACAAAAAAATATGTATAAAAAATTTTTGAAGTCCTATAAAAAATCCATCCAAAATATTTGATTTATTTTTTAAAGAAAAAAACACAAACAATTGATTTTGAATTTGACTAGCTTTAGTAAAGAAAATTTGTGATGTCAACAAACGAAAAATTGAAACAATAATAGGAAAAAACTATAATATGTTTTGTATTTATTTTTAACTAAAAATTATTAATGATAATCTCAT
>CAYNHJ010000062.1:0-4221 GCA_964397125.1 uncultured Candidatus Peribacteria bacterium | reverse complement strand
CATTAGTAACTTAATATTTTCATTAACAACAGGCGTTATAAAAAAACTACAATATTTACATTTTCTATCACAAAATGGAATATGAATATATAAACTAATCATTCCACATTTTGATTAAATAATAAAAAAGGGGTAATAAGATACCCCTTTTAAAACTTTAAAATAAACTTATTTTCTTTTAGATTTAGATTGATTTTCAAGATTTTTTAGCTCTTCCTTTACTTTTTTTATATCTTCCTCAACACTCTTAACCAAATCTTCTTTTCATGCTTCTTTAAATTGTTGTTTATAACTCTCCAATTTTCTTAAAGCTTCCTTCAATTTTTTTCTTTTTTCTTCTATTTTTTTTCTTTCCTCTTCTATTTTTCTTGCTTCATATTCATATCTAGAAATATCTACAGGAAGCTCTTCATATCAATTATAATCTTTTTCTAGATATCACAACTTCCTTCAAATAAGTTCATCAATCCATCTTTCAAAATTTATAAAATCTTTAAATGACAAGCTATCTCTTAAATCTCAAAAATTTCAAATTAAATCTGAATTAGATTTAACAAAATCTTCATATTCTCTAGGATCAGTAAATTCTCTCTCAAAATGATAAACTTTCCCAGTTCTAGGATCTGTTTTATAAATAACTACTTTTCCTCTAAACATGGTTTATTTATAATTAGAAAATAAATAGCATCTTTAAAAATAAGGTGCTATTATAATATAGCTATAAAATTTTTCTTTTCAAGAGAAAAATTAACTAAAAATTTCCCCTAACCTTAAAAAATTTATCTCTTGCAACCAACAACAAAATTTTTATAAAAATTTCTAATTTAAATCTAATATTATATTTAAAAACCATTTCATAATGACAGAAAAAATAAATAATATAAAAAACAAAATTTTAATAGAAGCATATCATGATGTACTCAATGATACAAAACTTATAAAATTAGCTACATTGACAACTATTTTTCATTCTTTAGTTTTCACTATATATATTATATATCAAATAATTTTTATTTTTACTCAACTTAAACATCAATGATCAGAAGATTTAATTAAAATAATTTTACATTACTTTAAAAGCATAACTTCATCAGAATACTTCTTTATCTTTTCTATTATAATTGCTATTATATTAGCTATTTGATATTTCTTACTACCACCAATAGCAGAAGGAGCTTTAATAGAATATTTAAACTCTAAAAGTATATGAAAAGCTATTAAAAAATGATTAAAAAAATTTTTTGAAATGTTCGAATTCCATTCATTAATAAGTGTTTTTTGTTTTTTAGCTTTTATTATAGTAGCTTCAAGATTGCTTGTTTTAGGAGTTTTAACAAATCCTATTATAATACTAATAATTATTTTCCGGCTAGTAATAATCATATTACAAACTATCTTTTTGGTATATACTAAATTTTTAATTATATTAGAAGATTTACCTCTCAAAGAAGCAATTAAAAAAAGTTTTAATTTAGCATTAGATAATTTGGAAATAACTATAAAATTTGTAATTGTTAACTACATTTTATATATTAGATTTATAATAAACTTGTTAATAATTATTTGAATACCTATATTTTTAATCTGGATACCTTCTCTTTTTATAAAAAACATTCAAAATAATCAAATTTTTAAAAACTTGTTTTTTATATCTATTATTATTTGAATTCTAGTAGCTACATATATAAATTGAATAATTGAAGCATTTTTTATATCATATTGGTACAAAGTTTATGAATATATCAAAAATAAAAATAACAAATAACGAATCATGACAAAGATTTGACAGATTTTTAAGAAAATTTTTCAAAAAATATCCTGAAATTAAACTTTCAGATATATTTGCACGAATAAGAAAATGATATATAAAAATAAATTGAAAAAAAGTCAAACAAAACTATAGACTAAAAACAAACGATGAGATTATATTTGATCCATCAATTCAAAAAAAAATTAACTTAATTTTATCTCCAAAAGATGTAAAAAAAAATAATATAAATATAAAAACACTAGAACAACAAATAATTTATGAAGATGAAAACCGAATATTTCGAAATAAACCTGCAGGTATAGTAGTACATCCATGAAACAAACATATAAATGATTTAACATTAAATGATTATCTAGATGTATATATTCAACACAAAATTAAACAATGAACTTTTAAAAATTTTTCTCCAACATTTAAACCATCATTCTGTTTCCGTCTAGATAAAGATACTTCATGAATTATAGTAGCAGCTAAAAATTATGAAGCTCTAAAATATCTAAATGAACTTATTAAAAATAGAAAAACTGATAAGTATTATATAGCTATTGTGAAATGAAAAGCTCCATCTCATTTAATTATAGACTATCCTCTATTTCGTTGATTTAATAAAAGATTTTGAAGAGCACAATCTTTTGTGAACTGGGAAAAATGACTTCCTGCTAAAACAGAAATTTGGAGGTTACAAACTATAAAAGATAAATTTCTATGATATATTAGTCTTATAAAAATTAAACTATATACTGGAAGAATGCATCAAATTAGAGCTCATTTATGATTTGAGTGATATCCTATAATCTGAGATATTATGTATGGAGACACAAAAATTAATAAAATAGCTCTAGAAAAATATAAAATCAATAGACAACTTTTACATAGCCGAAAATATGGCTTTTTTGATAAATTTAAAAATAAATATTTAGAAATAACATCAGATTTACCTACAGATTTTACAAAACTAAAGTTCAAACAAACTTTTTTCAGCTAAAAAAATTATATAAATTTTTAAAATTTCTTCCATTTAAAATATAAACTGGTCATTTACCCAATATAGCCTTTATTTTAGCCTTCATACCTCAACTCACATCATTATCTTTAGACCAGAAACGAATCTTAGAAAAATTATTTTTGTCTATAACATTTATTATATTTCAATTTTTATCAAACACTCCATCTACATCAGTTAAAATTAAATATTTATCGTATATTTTATTACACCTATTTAAAAAAGTTCAAAAAACATCATCTGACGAAATGATATTTCAAGAATTAGGATCGATATCTCATCCACAAAGAAAATTCTCTTCATTATAATCTAAATTCCATGGATAATATCTCTTTAAAAAAGGGAAAAATTTATCTATTTCTTTATTATAAAAATCTAACTTTTTTCTTATTACGTCATAATTAGCTTTCAAAAGTATAGACACGCCCTTCTTAAATTTCAAATTATTTGTAGTTTTTGACAATATCTCTTTTACTATTCTATGTCAAAAATTTCATGTTCAATGAATGATTGAAAAATTATATCATATACAAGAAATCAAAATTCTTCTTAACTTTTTTAATAGTTTTTTATCAATAAAGTCTATTTTTTCCTTAGGAGCTATTAAAGAACCACCTATTTTTATTAACCATCTATGCATCTTTATTTTTTTAGCTTGTTAATGAATTTCTTTAAATTTTTTACAGAATCAGAAAAATATACTCAATTATCTATAAACACTCTATCAAAATTAAAATCCTCCCTCTCTAAGAGTAGAATAGCTTCTATAGCTCATGGTCTCCAATTCCTGGATAAATAGCTATCTAAATTATCTTTATTATCTAATAATTCGTAAACAAAATCCTCAAAAGATAATAACCTAATTCATCATATTTCAAAATTAAATAAAGAAAAATTTAAACTACTTTTATCAACAATGACTTTAAACAACTTTAAATTACATCTAATCCATCAATTTCAATTTTTTACAAATAAAAACTCAAATTTATTATCATCAATTATCTCTATAATATCACATTTTCATAATCTTAATTCTTCATAAAGTCATCTATATAAACACTCTAAAAAATCCTCATTTGACTCTTTTGTTTCCATCATAACAGACCATTGTCATTGTTTTTTCCAAATTTTATTTTCATTTTCCAAAATTAATACTATTTCTTTCTCAATAGTTTGAATCACTCAAACAGAGCCAGATATTTCTTTAACAATATTTAAATTATCTGTATTTATCTGAAAACCTAACTCCATTACTTTCTAACAAAATGTAAATAAACACCCGCATATTTTTGAACATCATAAACCTCCAATTCTTCTCAATTATCTAATATTACTTTTCATTTGTCTGCTGTCTGTCATCATCATTCTGCATAAAAAGGAGTTTTATCAAATATTAAAACTCTTATTTTCTTTCCATCTATTTCTACTTCAAAATCCTTTAAAAGCT
>CAYNHJ010000061.1:0-4258 GCA_964397125.1 uncultured Candidatus Peribacteria bacterium | reverse complement strand
ATGATATCAAACTATGAGAGTGGTATGAATGAATTGTCAAATTAAAATATAACTATTGACTTTTTGTTATACTACCATGAGGACAAGTTGAATGACTATTACACAAAAAGAAAATTAAAGTTCCAGAATGAGTAAGATGGAAAGATCTGTATAATATATGAGATAAAATAAAAGTTAAAGCTGAAAAATTCAAAGAAATAGATTGACAAAAAAGAGTTGAATGGACACAACTAGATGACTAATATATTTCTATATGCAATCTTTCCCACTCATCAACTAAATGTTGAAAAAACTTATCCTCTCAAAAAATATTTTTATATTTTTTAAAAATATTTTCAAATTTTTCTTTACAGCTTGAGCGATAAACTCTACCTCTTCTGGACAAAAATCCTCTATAAAACATTATCAAAATATTTAATACCTCATATATTCTCTCTTTTTCTACTAACATTTTCTTTTGAATAAAATATTCTTTATATCTTCTTTTTCATCTTTTTTTCTTTCATTTTTTTATCTGTCTTTGCATCTTCATTAATAACTTTTTCTTTCTTTCTATTAAATCCATAAATTTTTCAACTATATCCACAAATTCAATTATAACTTGTTCAGTTTCTTCTAATGAAAAATATCCAAGCGCAGTTTCAATTAAATCTCTACTTCAACCAATACATAAATACAATTTACCTGCTATTGCAAAACCTTCATCGCAAATCAATTCCAAATTTCTTTCAAACTCTTTATATGACCATTTCAACTCTTCTATACGAGATTCTACAAGTTCTTTTAAATCATCTAAATATCTTTCTTTTTTTGAATTAAATCTTTCCATAATATTCAAAACATCTTAACAAAACTAAAACACATTATTATTATCGACTCCTCAAAAAATTACTTCTACTTTAAAATCTCCACTTCATTTTGATTGAGTTAACTCCTCTGGTAAATTTATCACAACTGTTGTTCATTTTCCTTCTTCAGAATCTATCTCCAAATATCATCTTTTTCAATTAACTTCGTATTTCAACAACTCCAACTGAGAAAGCAGTAATCATATTCATATTCCTGGACTCCTATCACCTCTCACCCTCATAAAAGCGAACAAAGGTATCTCTTCTACTTCTATGATTTCTTTCAAAAAGTTTAATCTATCTTTTATTTTTTTCAATAGATTTTGTCCTATACCTTTTCCATTGTCTTTTATATAAATTTTAAAATAACCTTCCTCATCATCTGTCCAAATCTCAACTTTATTTGCTCAATAATCTATTGAATTTTTTAAAATATGCCAAAAAACATTTTTTAAAACTCTAGGTACTTTCAATTCTTCCTTTTCTCCCTCAATTTTTACATCAACAAAAAAATCTTTTCTTAATCTTCTTATATCTTCTTCTGTTCAAAATAAATCTAAAATTACTATTTTAGTAACTAAAAAGTAAGTTTTTATATCTTCAATCACTTCTAAAATAATTTTATTTAAATTAAAATAATCTTCTGAAAACATTTCTCTTTCATCTCCAAAAAAGTGTATAATATTTTTATCTCTATTAAATCTAGCTACTGCTGTTTCCATATATAAAATAAATCTTTCCATCAATTTCACAAACTCTTGCTTTAAAAGCTCTCATCTATTAAAATAATCAAGCAAGCTTAACATCCTATGGATAAAACTTTTAGGAAAATTGTGTGTAAAAATATAAAATAAACTTCCTTGTACTTCTGTTATCAACTTCAAAAATGATCTTTCTATCAATGTATATTTTTCTTTTCATTCAACTAACTCTTCAAAATCTATTTCTAAATATTTCATTACCAAATCTTTCAACCTTTTTAAACTCTCTTTATTAAAAAACAAATAAAAATACAAAACTTCTTCTAAAATCTTAGCTTCTTTTTTATTTAAAACCATATTAAAACTTTCAGTTCCTTTTCTCTTGATAATTCTCTTTAACAAATCTGTCAATATCTTTTCTCCCTCTTCTTGCATACTTTCTCCACTTAAAACATCTCCTATTTCTTTTTTAAGTTGTTTAGCTGCTTCTTCTGTATAATTTCACTTTTCCTTTCACAAGTTTCAACCTTCCTCCTGAAAAAGTTGTTTATTTACCATATTACATAATTAAAAATCTAAAAAACTATCAAACAAATTCTTTTGGTAAATTTATCACAACTGTTGTTCATTTTCCTTCTTCAGAATCTATCTCCAAATATCATCTTTTTCAATTAGCTTCATATCTTAAAAGTTGCCTTTGAATCATTTGTAATCAAACTCATAAACCTCCACTTTTTAGGTATCAGATTCTCTTTTCAAAGTGAAGAGGAAAATCATATTCTTTATACTTTTTTATCTCCTCCAATCTTTTTTGAATTTTTGCCAAAATATCTTTAGAAATTCATTTTCAATTATCTTGAATTATAATTTTTAAATAATCTCATTCTTCTTTTGATGAAACCTTCAATTCAGTAGCATTACCATTAAAATAAGCATTATGCACTATAAAAGATAAAATCCCTTTAAAAGCTTTTTCACGACCTCTAATTACCAAATTTCTATGAAGATCATAAATTACCTTCAAATATCTATAAGACACATATTTATTATATTCTGCTAAATTTCTTATCATTTCAATCACTTCTGAAAAAAGACTCTTAAAATCAATTTTTCATTCTTTTTCTATATTATAGATAAGAACAATTTCTTCCATCAATTCCATTACATACTTAACATAAAAATCCATAGTATCTCAGTCAGTTTTGTCTAGTTTAGCTTTAATCTTGTCTGAAATATATATCAAAGCATGTATTACTTTCATTACATCGTGAGCTATAAAATATGCACTCTCTTGCAATAGTTTAGCATTTATTAACTCTAAAATAATTCTAAAAATATCCAACTCATAAATCGAATCTTTTTCTAAATTTAATTCCTCTTTAACAACCCTGTTTAATTGTTCAACTAACTTTTCGTACGCATCTAATAACGTTTTCTCTTTGGCTACATAAAATAAAATTATCCAAAACTTTGAAAAAATTTCTCTAAGAACTTCTGCATCATCTTTATTTAACTCTAACCTAACAGTATCTTTTCAAAATGATAAGGTATTTAACTGTGATAAAAATCTAAACAAAGTCTTCCTTACAGAAGAAATATTTCATCACATATTGTCTAACTCTTTTTCTACTTTTTCATCAGAAACCTCATCTGTTATCATAGCTAAAACCTCCTCTGATATATCCTTATTAGAAAATGTCTCTTTTTCAAGCTCACCGGCTATATACAACTCAAATCTATAAAAATCATCTCATCTAATAATCCATTCATTTTTTACTAAACCAACTTCCTTCATATCTAAATTCAAATCTTCTTTTTTGATAACACCTAAAAATTTTTTACTAAATTTGCTATATCAAACTATATGAGAACATATATGTAAACTATGATCTACTCCAGTATCTACAACTACTATTCCCTTTATAACATTCTCATATTCAGAAAAATCTATTGTCGGTAAACCAAAATTTCAACCTGTAAGTATACTATTAGGCACTATTACAAGTACCTCTTCTCATCTATTTTCTAAATCCTCCATTATCTTTTTAACTACTCTTACAACCCTTTTTCTTTCTTTATTAGATAAATAATCATCCACTGATGAACAAACTAATATCTTCTTTCAATTTATATCTTTATATCCTCCATTTTCTATAATTTCTCATTCTCCTATTTTTTTATTATATTTATTATAATCTACTCCTTCTTCCATATTCTTTAATACAGTCACCTGTTTATTGTTTTCTTCTTTTTCTTTTCAAAATTGATATACTTTAACATTCCCTTGAGGATCTATTCAAAATTCTAAATATATTCTTTCATCTTCTGATAAAATACTTTTCAACTTATCTATTACCTCTTTTAATCACTTAAGCTTTATCTCTTCTATATCTCACGAAAAACTTTCTATAAAATTTTTATATTTTACATTAAACCAATATCATATCATTCATGGTTCAATATTAACTACTTTAACTTCCAACTCATCCCTATTTTCATATCTTTTATTAAAATGAGAAACAATAAACTTATCCTTTCCTGAAATAATTAATAAACGATTTATTCATTTTATATCTTCTACTTTCTCTAACCATCTTAACGGAATAATTAACGCTGGTCATCCATCTACTCAACATCAAAATCCAGGTACTAACACTATCTTGTACTCTTTATCTTTTTCATCCCATCTAACTGTTCCAGAAATTATTG
>CAYNHJ010000060.1:0-4263 GCA_964397125.1 uncultured Candidatus Peribacteria bacterium | reverse complement strand
TATATCATCATCACATACATCTCAAATACCATCTTTATCAGTATCTTTTTGATTAGGATTAAAACTATAAGGACAATTGTCATCTTTATTTATAATCCCATCCTTATCATAATCAAAATCAAACTGACATTTAACTATATTTGACATATTATTTAATATATCTAACACCAATTTCCTAGAAACCAATTTAGATATATTTAAACTATTAGCTAAAGTTTCAGAAATTACTCAATTTTGTACTAAAATATTTAATTCAGCAACAGGCCGTTGACCTTCTTTTGCAAACTTAAAGCTTTTAAATCAACAACTTCTTAGATTATAAGTACAATATCTAAGATAAGCTCTAAACTGTTGAATATTTTCAATATTACATAAAGAATTTCAACATTTACTAACACCTTCTCTAATAGCAGCTAAATCTGTAAGAGTAAATCATCTATATATAGTAGAAGTTTTATCTAAACTATTAATCCAGTTCCAAATCTTTTTCCAATTAACTTTATATTTTCGGTATATATTTGAAACTAAAATATTAGATATTATTTGAATTAAATCTCAAACTGTAGCGTAATTAGCTCAACAGAATTTTCAAGGACATATAGGACTAATTTGCCTAGGATAACCATGAATATATCATTTATCAGCAGCATAAGCTATACACCAAAAATAATTTTTTCAATTATAATAGGCATCTTTGTATAAAATATCATCAAAATTACTAGTAGGCAAATTGATAAAATCTTGCCACCATTTTAAACTATATTTCTTAAATTTTTCTTTATCTGGATGTAAACAATCAAAACAATCCAATAGATTTAAAAGTCTCACAAGTTCATAACGGCTTATAGCTGAAGTTTTCTCATAAATTTGAATATCAACTCATATATTTTTAAAAACCTCTTTTACATCAAAAGAAAAAACTATATAAAATGAAAATAAAAATAGATAAAATAAAAATTTTATTTTTCCTAACATATCAAAAAATTAAATTTAAAAATTAAATTTTTATCTTATCTTTGAAGGCCTTCGTCAACATCTTAGAGCTTGTGCTTCGCTACAAAACCGTCTCTCTCACTTAGATGGTGTTATTATAGTAGAATTATAATATTTCCGTCAAGGTAAATGGTAAATTTTTTCTCATCTTTTATTTATATTTCCTTTTATATCACATCATATTTTATGATAAGTATAACCACAACTACTGTTAAAATCAATATTATTATTATTCCAACAATTAAAACAGGGATTTTTTTCTTTTTTTAAAAATTTTTCTTTTATAATCTTATCCTCCTTTTTACAATAACTAGACCATATTCAAATACGTTTATGTTTAGCAATTTTTTCTAGTTTAAAGTAAATATTTTTTAAAATAAAATTTTCATATCTATAAACTCTAGACATTCATTTATATAAAGAAATAGCACCAAATGGAAGATATACTCTTTTATTATGTAGATTCAAAGGTATAAACACATATCTTAAATATCTACCATATTTATCTCTATTTTTAGAAATAGAATCCCTATAAACTTTTACTATTTTACCCAACAAAAGTTTTTCAGCAAATTCTTTAGATTGAATTCAACATCAATAAAATTTATAAAACTTAACTGGTATACCAGAATGTAATATCTCAGGTGCATCAATTCATAAAATTCTTATTTTTACATCCATATTTTTAGTTTCTACCCAAATTGTATCTCAATCAACTACATTTACTACTTTTCAAGTAAAATCAAATATTAAATTTGCTAATCAAATATGAACAAAAAAGATGCTAGCTAGAATAAACAAAATTTTCTTTATCATCTCCATATAACAAAACCTATATAAAAAACGTATAAAATAACAAAAATAAATCAAACTAATTTATTTAAAGATTTTGATTTACTAAAATATATTGAAAAAAATAAAATAAGAGTAGCAACTATCAAAATTAAAATATCTATATCATATTTTGAATCAAAACTTATCTTATTAATAACAGCACTTACTCATCAAATCCAGAAAATATTAAATATGTTTGATCATATAACATTTCAAATAGCCATATCTGTATATCATTTCCAACTACTTACAACACTTGCTACCAATTCAGGTAAAGAAGTTCAGATTGCAACTATTGTAGCTCATATCAAAAAAGAACTAATTCATAACTTTTCTGCAAACCAAGTAGCATTATTAACAACCATTTCACCACCAAAATATAGTCACAAAATTCATAATACAACAAGCACTATACTTAATAAAAAAGGCAATTTTATATCTTCATCGTTTTCTTCTAAACTTTTTCTATCAGTCTGCATAAGAGAATATATATAATACAAAAACACAATGAAAAAACTTAACAATACTAAACCATCAACATGAGATAAAATATTAGCATTTGCTCAATCAATAAATATATCGTTCACTAAAAAAAATAAAACAAAAACTGCTAACAAACTAAAAGGTATTTCTCTATAAAGAGTAGAATCTCTCACTTTCAAATATCACTTTGCTACCAAACTAGAAACTCATAATATAAGCAAAATATTAGCAAGATTAGATCAAATTATATTTGATAATAACAATTGACTTTCTCATTTTAAACTAGCTAATACATTAATAAAAAACTCTGGAGCAGATGTTCAAAATGAAATTATTGTAAGTCATATTACTAGTGGAGAAATATTAAATTTTTTAGCTATACTAACCGATCAATCAACTAATAAATCTCATCACAACAAAAGTAAATATATTCCAACTATTAACATTACAAAACTTAATATTAGTCACAAATTATTTCACAAATTTTGAAAATATGTTATAAAAAAACTCATCACTATTCCTATAACCAAAATTAATATATTTACAATCTTTGCCTTCATTTCTAAATTATAATATTAACTCATAAAATCATGGTCTTGTTTGTTTAACAACTCATTTAACTTCTAGCTGAGTCAAAATAGAAAGCACATTTCAAAAATCTAATTTTAACTCAACTTGTAACTTTGAAATACTATTTATACCTTTACTTATTAGATTTATCACTTTCTGCTCTTTTTCATCTAATCTAGAAAGTACAAAACTATCCTTTAATTTCTCTTTAGGTTTTCACAAAATTTCATATACAAAATCATTAATATCATAAATAGCTTTAATCTTTCACAAACTTATATATTTATTTATACCTTTACTATTAGCTTCAAAAATATTATTAGGACATCAATAAATACTTTTATTCATCTTAATTGCAAAATCTACTGTTATTAATGATCAACTTTTTTCTCAAGCTTCTGGGACAAATAAAATATCACATAAACCAGCTATAATTCTATTTCTCTGAGGGAAAGTATAATTTGTAGGAGTTTGAAAAATTTTAAATTCAGACAAAACTAATCATCAACTGTTTAAAATTTTAATCAAAAAATCTTTTTTGTATTTAAAATAATAGTAAAATCCTCCTCCTAATACTGCTATCGTTGGTATATTGTTTTTTATAGAAAGCATATGGGCCAAACTATCTATTCATGGTGCTAGTCCAGAAACTACTGCAATATTATCATAATTTTTTAATACATCAAATAATTTATATAAAATCCTTTTAGCATAATCTGTAGGTCTTCTAGGACCAACAATAGATATAAGTTTTAAATTTAAAATATCAATATTACCTTTAAAATATACAAGAAAAGGTTTGGAAATTATATTTTCAAACTTAAAATGATAGTCTCCATCTCTAAAAAAATATCAAATATTATATTTTTTAACAAATTCATAAATTCTTTTTATTTCTTTTGCATTTTCACATCCATTAAACTCTCATTTTAAATATTTTGTTATAGAAAAATTATCACAAGAATATAATAAAAATATATTATTTTCTTCTCACAAAGTTTTCATATTTTTTAACTGCATCTTCGTCAATCTTTTTTAAAAACTCTAATGGTGTAAGTTTAAACTCATTAAATTTTATACGATTTTTTCCTATCATTTCAAGTTTAATAGGTTCTTTAAGATCAATTTTTTTTACTTCTTTACCTTTTTTAGCTAAAATAGATGTTATAACTAATTTATAATTATCTGGCATAACAACATATCATGAAAATCATATTCATCATATATTAAAGTTAACTCCTAATATTTTTTTATTTCTATCATAAAAAATATATTTTATTTTATCAATTCATAAAAACTTATTAAATTTATCTTCTATAATACTTCTTACTGCCAAGGGAACATATACACTAAACTTAATATCTCTATTAGAAACTACTTTTA
>CAYNHJ010000059.1:0-4272 GCA_964397125.1 uncultured Candidatus Peribacteria bacterium | reverse complement strand
AAAACGTTGAAGATGCGTTAAATGAATATTTTTCTGCATTAAAAGATTATGTTTTAACTTACTATTTAGATGTTAACTATGGGAAAAAAATTAAAGCCGATAAATAGACAACAGTTAGTAAAGAAATTAAGAAAGTTGTGACGAAGTTGACCTTATCCTGGCTGAAATCATGAATATATGATTAAAGATTGAAAAAGATTAATTATTCCTAATGTTCATTGATGAAAAGATATACCAGTATGAGTTTTAAAAGCAATTATTAGGCAGATGTGAATCGATAGAGAAGATTTTATTGATTCTTAAAGATTTCTACAATATATTTACAACTTTTAATTAAAGCTTTCATACTTTCCAATTTTCTTGTTCATCATAAAAGTATTATTATCAACAGTCAAAAAGTGTGTATCCAACATCATATACTAAAAAAAATCAATTTTTCCCAAATATTAAAATGTTTTTTTACAAAAAGTATTCTGTTTTTTCATTTTTGGTAAGCTAAAAAAGGGTTTGATACATAACTTTTTTGTGCTTTATTTTCTTTTTTATCCCAATGATATATTTTTAAATCAGAAAATCACCAGATTTTTATTCAACTTTTAGTTATAGTATAGGTAAAGTCTAGATCTTCATATACAAATTTGAATCTTTCGTCAAATTTAAAATTTTTAAAAATTTTATATGGTCCAGCAAGTAGTTGTAAAGAAGTCATTTTTATTGTTCGTTTCTTTTTTTGAGTTTTAATAAATTTAATTTTTAAAGTCCACGGACTAATTTTTTCTATTCCTTGGGTTTCTATTTTTTTTGTGTATCAGTTTATGACAGTCGGAAATATCAGAAAATTTTTTTCTTTTTCATATATATATATTATTTTTTGAAAAAAATTATTATCAGCTAGACAGATATCATCGTCTGTAAAAACAACAATGTCGTCGTCTTTACACATTTTGTCAGCAAGTGCTAGGCCAAAGTTTCTAACATAAGAAACTCATTTTTGAGGTATAAAATTAAAATCAATATTGTTTACAAAAGTTATGTTTAATTTTCAGAAATTCTTTTTAAGAAAAAATAAAAATTCTTGTTTTTCTTGAAAGTTGATAGTTTTATCTAAAATTAAAAAAATGTTTTTAGGTTTAATAGTTTGATTCTGTAATGAATTTAGTAGTTTTGATAGTTTATTTTTATTTCCCAAAGTTGGAATAATTGTATAAAAATTCATTAGATTTTTAATTTAAAAATTCTTTAGGAGTTAAAATTTTTAGTCATAGATCTTGTGGATATTATAAAGATGTCTTTAGAATTAATAAAAGGCACAAAAGTTTTAAGTTCTTTTCTATTTTTAGTTAATCGATAGATAGCTTTAAATATAATGTTTGTATCTAAAAATATTGTCATTTAATATAATGAGGGTTACTTAATAAATTTTATTTTTTTTTCAATTCTTTTATTTCTTTTTAAAAAATTTTTTAAATTTTTATTAACTTCTTTTATATCAATGTATTGTCTTTCTTTTTTTGTTAATTCAGGAATATTTTTATCATTTTGTAAATTTATAAAAATGTCAAGTAGGTTTATTTCTTCTATAGATTCTTTTTCTATAAATTCTTTAAGTTTTAAGTTTATAAATTTTTTTAGATTTAGTCCCATCTTTTGAGCTAAATTTTCTAATTTACTTTTTAATTTTTTATCTACTTGTAATGTAATTGTAACCATAGTATTTTGGTTAAAAATAAAATATATTTTATAAACATATTAAATCATTTTCTTTTTTCAACTAAATTTATTTTATCTCGGTGTCAATAATTATATATTGAATTTTTGTCAAAAATAGATAAAATTTCATTGAAATTTTTTACAAAATAATTAATTTTTCAATGAAAATTTTTAAAAGAGAAAAGTATTTGAATATAATTAAAAAACAGCTAGATAATAAAGATACTATTTTATTTTTAGTAGGAGCTAGACAAGTTGGTAAGACTACTATTTTACAAAGTTTGGTTTATTTTGATATTATTCCCCAAGAAAAAACACTTTTTGTTAATTGAGAAGAGATATTATCTTTGGGAATTAAAAGTTATTCTGAATTTGTTGAATATTTGTTTTCTTTAAAGAAAAGCTCTGCTATTAAATTTTTAATAATTGATGAAGTTCAACAAGTAGAAAATATATGATTGATATTGAAAATTTTAATTGATAAAGTGAGAATATGAGAATTTGACTTTAAAATTATTGTTTCTTGAAGTTGATCATTGCAAGTTTTTAGATGAATGACTGATTCGTTAGTTTGAAGAAAATATATTTTAAAAGTTTATCCTTTTTCGTGGGAGGAATTTTTACAATACAAAGGAGAAAAAGATATTTTTTGAATTTCTAAGCGAAGGTATAATAAGTATAAGTGATATTTACTTGAATATTTAAGATTTTGATGATATCCAAAGGTCGTAACTAGTTTATCAATGGAGGAAAAAATGTCTGTGTTAAGACAAATATATAATGATTATCTTTTGAAAGATATAGTTTATTTTTTGAGGCAATGAGAGATTTTAAAATTTAAAGAATTTCTTAAATATTTTGCTGTTAAACTTGGTAGTTTAGTTAATATTTCTAATATTCAACAAGATCTCAAATTAAAAAGAAAAGAGGTAGAAAAGTTTTTGTTTTTAGTGGAAAATACTTTTTTAATTTGAAAACTTAATGGTTTTGTTTGATGAAGAGCTTCTAGAGAAATAAAAAAGTTTTTTAAAGTTTATTTTAATGATGTGTGAATTATAAATTGTATTTTAGATTTTCCAGATATAGATGTTGTAAAATGAAAATTAGTAGAAAACTTTGTATTTAATCAATTAAGAGTTTTGCTAAATTCAGATATTTTTAGTTTGTATTTTTATAGAACTTGATGAGGAACTGAGGTAGATTTTATTATAAAAGATCATCTTAATGGTTTACTTTATCCTGTAGAGGTCAAAACAGGTAATAAAGACAATTTTTGAAAAGGTTTTTTAAGTTTTTTTAGAAATTATTTTGATATGATAAAATCCTGATATATAACAACTGAGTCGGTTATAAAAGAAAGACAAATTGATGGTAAAAAAGTTGTTTTTTTACCATATGCTTTAGTGCATAATATATCAGTATAACTATTTTTGCTATTTTTATAAAAAAGTTGTCACAGAATTAATTTTTTGTCGTTATCATAAATAGAATGATGATGAAAGACTGTTAAAGAAGATTTTTGTAAAAGTTTTAAATTAAAATGATGTTAAAATCTCTTGAAATTTAAAAAAATTTTTTTATTAAAATGTCAGACCCTGTGGAGACAGGGAGTGGTTTTAAATCTTTAATCTTATTTGTTTTTATTTTTTAGAATTTAAACTAATTTACACATGGACATCAGAAAATTGGTTGCTGCTACATCTGCAGTATTGATAGCAGCACAAGGTATGGTTAATTTAACTTTTGGTTTATCTTATCAAGAAGAATTGGAGCAATCTGTAACTTGGGCACATCAAGTTGGTATGACAAATGCAACAACTGTAGAGAAATTTGATCCTACTGCACAACTTTCAAGAGGTACTGCTGCTAAATTGTTTGCTATTTTTGGTGAAAAAGTATTAGGATTACAACCAGATCCTACAAGAGCTTGTCAATTTGATGACATTGCAGGAAAATGGTATGCTGATTATGCTGTTAAAGCATGTAAATTAGGTTTAATGAAGGGTTCTAATGGACACTTCTATGGTGAAAGAAAATTGTACAAATCTGAAGCAGTAGTAGTATTAGCAAGAGCTGCTGCTAAGCAAATGTTAGAATGGAATGATGCTATTAAGTATGCACAAGAGCATGGAATTACTCATGAAACAAATGTAGCTAACTTGTATAGGCCTGTAACAAAGGCTGAATTAGTAATTATGGAAAAAAGAGTTGCTGATCAATTAAATGCTAATCAAGAACAAAATCAACAAGAACAACAAGCTGGAGAAGATATAAATGATTTGTTAAAAGGTTTGTTAGGTAATGAAGAAGAAAATCAAAATCAAGAACAAAATCAACAAAATGAACAACCTACTTCTGAAAATGAACAAACTCAAGAGCAAGGACAGACTAACCAAGAACAGCAAGAAGAACAAAATCAAGAACAACAAAATCAACAAGAAGAAAATCAACAAGGTGCTACTGAAGATGTGTTAGAGGTAGCATTGGATCCTGATACTCCAGCAGCACAAGATATTCCTTATAATGCATCAGTAGTAGAATTTACAAGATTTGATGTTACTG
>CAYNHJ010000058.1:0-4442 GCA_964397125.1 uncultured Candidatus Peribacteria bacterium | reverse complement strand
TTTAGCAGAATTATGGATATAAGTGATTTATCAGAAGGTAAACATGTTTTGTCTATTTTTGCTTTAAATACTGCTGGTAAGTCAAGTCATAAAGAAGTAATTATAAAAGTAGAAAGAAATCATTCAAAGCCAACTCCAGAACCAAAACCTAAACCTAATCCGGGAAAAGACACTACTCCTCCTATAATAAAAGAATCAAAAGTTTATGCTGTAGCAGATAAAATAAGATATTATTTTAGAATAGAAGAGTTAGAATCTAGTATTTCTGAAGTAAATATTTACTTAAATGGTGAAATAAAATATCATCGTGATTATTCGAAGGAGAAAAAATTAAATATGTTATCTTTATGAGGGTTTGTTAAAGTTTCAAAAAAATGAAGATATAAATTGACTATAGAAGTAAAAAATACAGCATGATTAGTAGCTAAAAAAGAATATACTGTATATGTACCTATACCTATGAAAAAATTGATTATTTTCCCTCCTTTTCCATGACGTTTTTAAAGTTTTTCACAAGAAGGTTTTAAAAGATAAATAAAATAAAAACTCCGGGTTTTGTATCCCGGAGTTTTTTATTAAATAAAGGATCTTTTTATTATTCTAAAACAAACTTAACTGACTTTTACTGTATAGTTTTTTTATTTCTTCTATATTTTTTTGTAAGGATTTAAATCACCGTTTTTTAATCAAATTTTCTTCTAGTTTGTCAAAGTTTATTTTTTTAGCGGTAAATTCTTCAATATTTATATTTTCTATTCAAGGTACTAATATTAATTGTATTAATTTTTTTGATTTAAAAGCATCTTCTTTTCATTTTTCTAAAAGATTTCTTATTTTTGTTGGTAGTTTTTCAAGGTTGTTATAAATATTTTCAATTGTATTATATTTTTGGATTAGTTGAGTAGCAGTTTTTTCTCAAATTCATTTTACTCAAGGAATATTATCACTACTATCTCATACCAAAGCTAGCCGGTCTACTATGTATTGAGGTTGAAAACCATATTTTTTAAAAAATTCAATTTGATCATATTTTTTAAGTCTTTGAGGATCAACTATTGTAATATTTCATCTTCATAAAAATTGTCTTAAATCTTTATCTGCTGATATTATATTAAATGATAAATTTTTATCTTTAAAATTTTCTATTATTGAATAAATGATATCGTCAGCTTCATATCATGGGATTTCTAAGTAAGGAATATTAGCTTTTTTTACTAATTCTTTTATATTTTTGATTTGTCGTTTAAAGTTATCTGGAAGAGATGGTCTATTTGCCTTATATTGAGTAAATATTTGTTTTCTAATAGTTGGTGCTGGACTATCCCAAGCTATTACAAAATAATCTGGTTTCTCTTTTAATAGAGATAATAACATTTTGAAAAATCAATAAATTGCATTTATATTTTCTCCCTCTTTATTTGTTAGTTGAGGTAATGCATAATATGCTCTAAATATATATCAAGATCAGTCCAAAATAGAAAGGTTTCTCATTAGATTTATTTTATTAATTTTTAAAGTGTTTATACAATTTCTGCTTGGTTTTTGTGAGAAGTAGGATTGTATACTTTAAATAGTAATGCTATTATTTCTTCTAATTCTAGCCTTTCAGCCATTATTCACAAGGATTTTAATCATTCTATTATTATATTACATCTTGTATCTAAGTGTTTATTGTTTTTTTTGAATTGTCTATATCTTGAAACTATTTTTTCAGGAGTTTCTCAAGCGTTGAGTGTATCAAGAAGTTTTTGCCACCAAGATTTTTTGATATTTGTAGTATCATTTACAGGATAAAATGGAACGATAATATAAAATTCTTTTGAGAAAGCTATTCATTGTTGTAAGTTTATTTTTTCTAAGAAATTTAAATATTCTTTTCAATACCATTTTAAAATGTCGTTTTCAATATTATTTACTTTTTCATTTATAAAGTTTATGTAATCTGTAATATCCAAATATGTACTTCTTACCAAAATCTGAATAGGAAAATCTAGTCAGTTTAAAAATCTTTTATATTGTTCTATAGTAATTTGTTGTTCTTCAAAATTTTTTAAATCTAAATTTAACCCCCAAACTTTTATAATTGCTCTTAGTCATCAATCTTTTAAAATTATGGTGTTCCCTCTTATTTCGGATATAGGAAGTAATTTTAATGTGTTTATTTGTTCTTGTTGGTTTTGCTTTTTTTTAATTTTTTCTTTTTCGTTAGTAATCATTTTGTATTAATTTACCTTTTTGTAAAGATTTTTAAGAATTATAATTATTTTGTTTTTTAAGTCAAAAAGAATTGAATTTTGCAATAACTTGTTTATTATTTTACATATTTTATTTTTTAAATTAGACTAATGGAGTATAAACTAATAAAAGGGAATCAATCAAATTATGAAATTGAATTGACTTATTCTCAAGATGAAGTTAAAAAATTTGAGGAAAAAATATTAAAGGATTTTCAAAAAGAAGTACAAATGCCTTGATTTAGAAAATGACATGTACCTTTAGAGTATGTTAAGAAATTAATTAATCCTGAATATATAAAAGCAGGAATTTATGAATATGCTATTCAAAAAGGTTTAGAGAAAATTATGAAGGAAAATACTAATATTAAATTTATTTGAAATATTTATGATTTAAACGTTGAAGAAAAGGATAATAGTTTAAAGATAAAATTTAAATTAGATGTATATCCTACAGTGGAGATATTGAATGAAAATTGGAAAGCAGTAAAGATAGATAAAATTGATGATAATATTACAGATGAAGAAATAAAGCAAGTTTTAGATAGTATAGCAAATCAGTATGCTGAATTTAGAGACAAAGATGAAATAACAGAGAATAGTATAGTGAAAGCTAAATTATATTACAAAAATAAAAAAGGAGAAGTCATAGAAGAATGAACTGTTTTTTTGTGACCTGAAGATTTCAAGGAATTTAAAATTTTAAGAGATAACTTAATTTGAAAGAAGAAAGATGAGGAAATTACTTTAAATTATTCAAAAAAAGATTTTCCACCGCATCTTCAACATAAGGATTCTAAAAAAAGGCCTGCTGTTCTGGTTATTAAACCTGTTGATATAAAGGAGAAGATACTTCCAGAAATAAATGATGAATTTGTTAAAAAATATTTTAAAATGGAAATAGAAAATTTAAATCAATTAAAAGATAAAATAAGAAAAGAGATTCAAAAAGTAAAATATCAGCAATGATTAGTTGACGCTGTTGAACAATATCTGTCAAAAGTTTGAGAAAGTTTTGATTTACAGATACCTAAGACTTTAATAGATGAGGAAATAAAAGCTAGATTATCTTCTTTGAAAAAAAGATTTTGATGAGAAGAAGGTTTCAAAAAATATTTAGAAGCATTATGAGAAGAAAAATCAAAAAAATTAATAGAGGATATTCAAAATGCAGCTTCTGAAAGTTTAAAAAAATTTTTTATTTTGAAAAAAGTAATAGAGTTGTTAGGTATACAAGATATTGATTGGAATAAACCTTTAGATGTGGAAGAAAAATTGTATAAGAAATTAGTTGGAAATAAATAGTTTTTTGTTTTTATATTATTAAAAATTAAAAAATATGTTTGGTAATTTAGGAGAAATGAAAAAAATGTTAGATGCATATAGAAAATTACAAGAGGCTTTAAAAAATACAATTATTAGAGCAAAGGAGGAGTGAGTTGTTGTTGAAATAACAGCGGAAATGAAACTTAGAGATGTAAAGATAGAAGATGAGACTTTACTTAATCCTGCTTCTAAGACAATTTTAGAAGAAAGAATAAAAAAAGCATTTGAAAAGTGACAACAAAAAGCCCAAGAGGTAGCAATGCAAAAAACAAAGGAGATATTATGATTTGATCCTAATGATATTGCTAGTATGTTTTGAGGTGGGACAGGTTGAATGAAATTGCCAGGATTTTAAAATCGTTAAAAAGTATATTATGGGGTTAGATAAAAATGAAATATTAAAGGAATTAGAAAAGATTAATAATTTACAAGAGTTAGAGGCTTTTTATAAAAAGTATCTATGAAAAAAGGGATTAATAGCTCAAGAATTTAAACAATTTTGAAAATTATCACCTGAAGAAAGAAGACAAAGAGGACAATTTTTAGCCTCTTTAAAAGAAGAATTAGAGGAAAAATTTAAAGCTAAGCAAAAAACTCTTAGATTAAAACAAATTAATGAGCAATTACGTAAAGAATATATAGATATTACTGTTGATGATTTTGAGATTCATTTAGGCCATTTTACGTTAATTGCAAAAGAGAGAAGAAGAATAGAGGAGATTTTTCATTCTATGGGATTCTATATTGAATATGGGCATGATGTTGTAAGCAAATATGAAAATTTTTATTCAGTTAATATTCCACCAACACATCCAGCAACTGAAATGCAAGATACTTTCTATTTAAATGAAAAATGAATATACAATTGAGAAGAAGAAAATC
>CAYNHJ010000057.1:0-4456 GCA_964397125.1 uncultured Candidatus Peribacteria bacterium | reverse complement strand
ATTACATTCCTTACAACTACTATCATCTCTCCGGTCAGCATGATAAACAATTATCCAGTTAGCTCTGTTGTCCAACTTTTTAATCTCATCAGATATTTCATCTCATATATCATGAGCTTGTTTTACCCTCATATTAGGATCCACTACAAAATGAAATTCAACAAATTTATAATATCATCATTTACGAGTTTTTAAATCATGCCATGATTTAATTTTTCAAACTTCTACAAAATTATCCAAAATTTTAGTAATATCTTGTCTTTCTTCAAGAGCCTCATCTAACAAAATTCAAATTCACTCTCTTAAAAGTTGAGAAGCTTCTTTTATAATATAAACTCCTATAATCAATCAAAAAATAAAATCAACATAATAAATTCCTGTAAATTTAACTATTAACAACGAAATAATAATTCATAAATTTGTTATAAGATCAGTCTTGTAATGAAGTAAATCTGACTTTATTACCAAACTTCCACTTTTTTTAGCCATCATCGACAAATACCAAACTAGTCAACTAATAACTATGATAGAAAACAGCATTATATACAATCCCAAATCAACATTTGCTATAGTTTCACCAAAAATTATTTTCTTAATTGCCTCATAAATAATAAACAATCCTGAAATAATAATTATTACTCCTTCTATAACAGCAGCTATTCACTCAATTTTTCCTTTACCATAATTATATCTACTATCAGGAGGAGCAGAAGCTGTTTTAAGAGCAAACCAATTAAAAATACTAATTCACACATCAAGCAAGGAATCCATTGCAGAAGAAAGAATTGCTACTGATCAACTAATAATTCAAACAACAAACTTAATTATTGCCAAAAATACTGATATAGCCGTTGCAACTAAAGGAACTTTCTGATAAGACATCAACTAACTTAATTGACAATTTAAAATATCTAACCTATTTTACTACTTTTGGCCTTATGAACGCTCTTTTAGTATAAATTCAAATTAAAGTTTTAACAAAAACTATAAACCACAAAATAATAACTATTATCCAATCAATTAACATTATCCAATCGAAAAATCTATTTCCTACATCTAAAGCAACAAACTTCAATCAAATACCAAATGCTGCCACAGGGAATACAAATGCCCACCATCATAAAGTAAATGGCAAGCTATGTTTAGTTAAATAATAACCTATTATTAAAATAGTTATTATTGCCCACCAAAAACCAAAACCATAAAGCATTGTAGACAGCATAGACAACAATGTATGAACTATATCCATATTCCAAGGAACCAAATGAAACTTATTAATCAATTGCCAATAAGTATTGATAGCAATTACTGAAACTCAAACTGGTGCTAATCATATTACAAAACTTGGAGCTACTTCTGGAGCTGGCAATGGATGAAACTTTAACCTATAATAAATCAAAGCACTCACTAAAAAATATAACATAAATGCTACTCACATCAAAAAAATATTCAAATAACCTATAAATTTAGTCCAAACTCAATGCAAAGCAAGAAAGTTTCATGCAAAAACTAAAACAAATATACCTACTGGTGGTAAATACCAAATACCAACAGCATGTTTAGTATCAACATTTTCTGAAATTGTTAACATAAAAGGGACTATAACAGGAACAGTTAAACCTACAATTAAAGCTAATATATAAAAAAATTTAGCTACTCATACATTACCTAAACACCATCACAAAGGCAAAAGTACATTTAAAATTCAAGAGACAACAACTGCTAATGAAATAAAAATTCCAGCAAAAAAATTAGCTGCTATAGGATGTCTTAAATCTTTTAAAACTTCCTGAGGGAATTTTACAATTCTCAAAGTAAAAAATATAGCAAACAAAACAATAAATAAAATCGAAAGATATACTAAAATCCCTCACAAAATTTGAGCAAATCATAAATTAAAAAACTTTCAAACTAAAAAGGATAAAATTCATACTGCTCAAGTAGCCATAGAAGACATCGCCCATCTTGGTTCCATAGTTTTAACTATATCCCAAAATCAAATCTTTTTCTCAACGCTTTTTGTCATGGTTAAATTGTTAAAATGTAAAACCAAGAATTTGTCGGAAGATGTATTGTCTGTGATTGAAATTAAGATTGTCTGTGATTGCCTATCTACCTTAAATACTTCCAAGATTCAAATTGTCTATAAAGTGAAATAATATATGCTGCTTTCCTTAAATCTACACTTAACTGATTAGCTAACTCCACTACTTCTTTAGTAGATTTATACATTATTGCTTTTAATCTATTATATACTTCTTTTTCTGGCCAATAATAATTCATATTTCATTGAATTTGTTCAAAATAGCTAACAGTTACCCCTCAAGCATTTGCTAAAATATCTGGTAATACAACAATTTCTCTTTCAAATAAAACTTCATCAGCCTCTGGAGTAGTAGGACCATTGGCTAATTCTAGTATCAATTTAGCCCTTACATCATTTACATTCTTCTCTGTTATTTGATTTTCTAAAGCAGCAAGCACTAAAATATCTACATCCAACTTCAAAAGCTCTTCATTAGATATTTTATTATATCCGGAATCAATAACTGATTTTTTATCAGACTTTAATTTTTCAATTAAATTTATATCAATTCATTCAGCACTAAACACTCATCATTTACTATCAGAAATTGCAACAACTATACCTCACTTATTCACAACTAATTTTGCAAAATTTAATCAAGCATTTCATGCACCTTGTATAGCAATTTTTTTTCACTTTATAGCATCTCCAACTAATTCTAAATATCTTTCTAAAACATACAATCATCACAAAGATGTAGCTATATTTCTACCTTTACTTCAACCTAGAGATAAAGGTTTTCCTGTAAAAGCACCAGGAGTCCATTTTCAAACTAATTTAGAATATTCATCAACCATCCATGCCATAATTTGTGAATTTGTATTCACATCAGGAGCTGGTACATCTACATCAGGTCACAGAAATTTATAAAGTTGTCTAACATATCATCTAGATATTTGTTCCAATTCATTCAAACTCAACTCTTTAGGATTAACTATAACTCCTCATTTTCATCATCATAAAGGTAAATCTACAACTCACACTTTTATACTCATCCAAATAGACAAAGCAACAACTTCATCCTCTGTAACATCTGGATGAAATCTTATTCATCCTTTGTAAGGTCATCTTATATTTTTGTGTTGTGATCTATATCATTTAAAAACTTTTATATCTCAATTTGACATCTTAACAGGAATATTTACTTGAATGACTCTATCAGGATATAAAAATTCTTCTATAAATTCCCAACTTACACCTTTTCTTTTTAAAAAATCATATACTCCCATTATTTGTTTTTTGGCATTTTCATAAGGATTAATTTTCATTTGTCAATTAATTATCTTATAAAAATCTTATAAATTAACTAAATCCATCACCCAAGACTTCATCTTCTCATTTGGTCAATCTGAAGGTGCTTCCATAAAAGAAATAACGAACTTATTTTCTAATTCAGCAATTCCTATACATCTAGGTTTAACAGCCAATGTTAAAGGAGAAGACAATTCTTTTCAAAAACAAAATACAACCATCTTTGCTCATTTAATTCATTCCATTATTGATCAATTAAAACTTTTTGTATGTTGTAAGTGATCAAAAACTCAAATTAATTTTGCTATAGGATCTTTCTCAATTTTTTTCTACAAAATAGTTTACTATTTCATCTAACGTTCTATTTAATTTAGATTTTTCAATTTCTAATTTCCACACAGGATATTTCTCCTTTAATAATACTTTTTCCATATTCTGTTTAATTTTTAAAATATAAAATAAAATCAATAAAAATATTCTAAAATATATCTTCTGCTATCTAAAATCATACCCTCAAAATCTTATCTAATTTAGAACATCTTTAACTTAATAAGTATTTTTTAGAATAATGAAATATATCTTATTTTCAATTTTTTACTCAGAATATTCCATTAAAATATCAACTACAATTCCTATTAAAAAAGCTAAAAATAAAATAACAATATTAAAAACTAAAGTATATTTCCATCCAAAAAATCATACCATCATAGGCAACAATGGTATTTTAATAGCTCTTGCATAAACAAAAGCAGCTATATGTCACCATGTAAGTCCTTTCTGTTTCAACTGTTTAAGTAGTGGATACCATAAATAAATCGGTCAAGAACTTAAAATTCCACTGATAATTGAGATAAATAACTTAACCGAATAACTTCATCTTTCAAAAAACTTTTTTAAAAAATTTTTATCAATCAAAATATTAAAAATAAAAATCAAAAAATACACTAAAATTAAAACTGGCAAAATATTTTTAAAAAATAAAATAACAAAATATTTACCAACTTCAAATCACCAACTAGGATTTGCTAAAAATCCTATTAAATAAAATAACAATACTACAAATAAAAAAATCCAATTAAATCAATACCTATCTAATAACTTTCTTAAAATAAACATTGG
>CAYNHJ010000056.1:0-4475 GCA_964397125.1 uncultured Candidatus Peribacteria bacterium | reverse complement strand
AACTGATCTGAAATAGATTTTATTTTGAAAAGAGATTGAAGATTAATCCCTATTGAAGCAAAACTTTGAAATAAAATTAAAATACCTAAAATTTTTGTGAGTTTTTTGGAAAGATATAAAAATGAAATCGATTTTTTTGTAAAAACAACTCAGTGGTTGGTTTGAAGTAAAGATTTAAATTGAAAAGAAGTTAGATTTTTACCTTTTATTAATATAAAAGATGTTTTACAAAATAGAAATTGAAACTAAATATAGAGATGAGATTATAGATATTACTTCTGATGTTGAAAGATTAGTTCCTAATGAATTTAGTTGAATTTGTGTGGTTTATACTCCTCATACAACTTGCGGTATTACTATAAATGAATGATATGATCCTGATGTAGCAAGGGATTTACTGTATTGGTTTTCTAAACATATTCCACAAACTGAAGAGTTCAGACATTTAGAATGAAATTCTGATGCTCATATAAAGTCTAGTTTGATTTGAGTTAGTCAGACTCTTATTGTTGAGAATTGAAATTTAATTTTATGAACTTGGCAAAAGATTTTGTTTTGTGAGTTTGATTGACCAAGAAGAAGAAAAGTTTATGTTAAATTTTTAAAATGATAAATTATTTTATTAGATAAAAAATAAACCATGCCTTTCAAAGAAATAGAAAAGAAATATCAGCTTTTAGATACTGATTTGCAGATTATAAGAAAAAACTTTGATTTTGTTTCTAAAAAGCAAGTAGAAGATGTTTATTGGGATACTCCTGATTTTTATCTTTGTAAAAATAATATTTGGCTAAGACAAAGAAATTGAAGATGGGAGTTGAAATATCCTTGTTGAAAACATTTAGCAGATACAAGTTGTTATGAAGAATATTATGATGATTATGCTTTAGACAAATTGAAAGAAATAATTTGAGATAAAAAATTAATTAAATTAGCTGAGGTTAGAACAAATAGAGAAAAATATAAAACTAGTTGGGATTGATATGATTTTGTTTTAGATATTGATGATTTTTGATTTTGAAAATTGATAGAAATAGAAATTAGTTGAGAAGGTAATTTAGAAGATTTAGAAAAGAAAATAGAGGAGTTTAGAAAGTATTGGTGATTAAAATGAAAACAAGCTAAGGAGTGAAAGTGAATGTTGATGTTAAAGTATTTTAATCCCGAACTTTATGAGTATTGGAAAAAGATTTTACAAAATAAAAGTTGATAAATAGTTATGCCTACAGTTTTTATTTTATCTTGACCATCTGGTGTTGGAAAAACTACTTTATGGGAGGCTATAAAACCAGAAGCTGACAGTTTAAAGATAGAAAAAGTTATTACTACTACAACTAGAAATCCTAGACCTTGAGAAATTAATTGAAAAGACTATTGGTTTGTATCTGTAGAAGAGTTTGAAAAAATGATAGAGGAATGAAGAATGATAGAATGGGCTCAAGTTCATGGAAATTTTTATGGTTCAACCTATAATGAGTTAGAAAGAATAATAAAAAAATGAAATCGTCCACTTTATATTGTTGATCCTCAATGAGTTATTAGTTTAAAAAAAACTTTATCTTCTAGTAATTTTTTAAAATCTTCATATAATGTGTCTTTTCAGATTAAGACAATATTTGTAGTTCCGCCTTCTGAAGAAGAGCTTAAAAGAAGACTTTTAAAAAGATGAGAAGATCCTAATAGTGAGTCTTTTAGAATAAGATTACAAGAAAGTTTAAATTGGCTTAAAATGAAAGATATTTTTGATTATGTAATTGTTAATGATAATCTTGAGAAAGCAGTAGAAGAATTTAAAAATATTTTGATGGAATAGTTTGTCACAAAATATTGACAAACTCGTTATTTATAATAGAAGATTTAGTATTTATGTTATAACAATGAAGTTGAAAGAATATTTTGATGAAGTGAAGAAAATGAAGTTAGATGAAAGCCAAAAGATGGCTATATTTGAGGAGTTTATTGAAAAGTCTTATAGACAAAGTTTTCTAAAAAGATGGAGTTTTTATGTAAAGGTATGAGTTTATACAGTTTTGATAGTATTTTTTATTTATTCCTTTTTTCCAATAATTTTTTATCAGTCTTGAAAACCAAATGTAGTTGTTACAAAAATTGAAAGTATAACATGAGGTGTTTATTTGGAAACTAAATTTTCTGATGCTGAAAATAAAACTACAATAACAAATGTTAATAAAGTTTTTGCTAAGGATGTTGGAAAAATTGTTTATGCAAAATGAGATTTTGTTATTTTAAGAAAGTGAAAATCTATAAAAACAGATAAACTATTAAATTGAGATTATGTTGTATTAAGTGTATGAACAGATTTAAAATTTAAGCTAAATAATTGATTATATTGAAAAATAAGTTGACCTGCTAAGTTGCAAATTCAGTATATATCCTGACAAGGTGTATATATAATTAACTTGTTAAAATGAAAATATAGTCAATTTTCAGCACAAATTTTTTCTTGAGCAATTAAGTTAAAATCTGATGATATAGTTATATCTCCTATAACAAATAAAAATTTCAATATTAAAATAGTTCAACAAAAAAAGAAGAAAATTATAGAAAATGTTTGAAAAGCACCTATTGTTTTAGAAAAAGTTGATAAAAAAGTTAAAAAAACTCTTAAAGCTAAAGAAGTAGCAAAAGTAAATGGAGATATAAAGATTTATAAATTGATTCAGGATATTAAAAAGGGAAATATAAAGACAGAGACTAAACTTTCTACATGAGTAGATGTTAATATTTTGGACGAAACTATGAAATTAGTTCCTAGTGTAGAACAAATAAAATCTTTGACACAGATATTGTATTCAAAATTTATATCAAAAGATATTTTGAATTTAATTAATTATTATGGAAAAAATTGAGAAGATATAGCTATTAAAAATTTAATGTATAGAATTTTAAGAATATACAAAATTTTCGATTTAAAAATAGACAGTGAGATTTTAAAGGCGAAAATTAAGTCTTGAAAATATGATATAGATGATTTATTTTTAGTTTTAGATCAATTGATTAGTAAACTTCAGGAGAGTTATTATTTAGAGCCTAGTTTTGTTGTGAAACTTAAAAAATTAGAAGCTTGGATTTTATTGTTGAAAAAAGGTTTTATAAATACAGATTTGAAATATAAGTCTTTACAAGAAGTTTTAGAAAAAAATAATTTGAAGAATTTTAAAGGTAAATTGTTGTTTTAAAGAAACCCAGGAAATTATTTCCTGGGTTTTAAAGTTATTAAAATTGATTTTTATTTTTCTAAATTAGCACTAGTTAAAGTTTTTTCCAATTCTTCAAAATCTTTTACTTTAACTTCTTTAATTTTTCTTAGTTCTTCAGTAGCTTGGTTAAATATTTGTCTTTCGGCCTCAGCTTCTTGTTTGATTTGATGTCTGTATTGTTCAATAGTTTCAAAATGCTGTTTTAATTTTTTTACATTTTCTACGAAAACCTTTGGATCAAGAATAGGTTTTGCTGATAATTCTTCAGCTTTTCTACTACTTTCAATAGCTTTATCTGTTAGCTCTGAAGACATTTGATCGATAGTTTTTCACATGACATCAATTGCTTTCATTGAAGCATCAAGAGCTTTTTGTCATGATGTTTCAAGAACAGCTACTGAAAGTAAAGTTTTAAATATAGGTCTGCTGCTATTCATAGCAAGAGCTAGTTTTACAGCAGCATCTAATCTCATTAGAAGTCTTTTTCTTGCCAATTCTAAATTTCAAAGTAGTACTTCTAAATTTCATAAGAAATATTCAACATTTTTAATAAACATTTCATACTTTTGTTTTTCTGTTTCATCGGTAATAGATTGAGCTTCTTGTTTAAATTCTTCTAATTTTTTGGCTACATATTCTTTGTAAGCTTTTACTTTTCAGATATTATTTTCTAATCAGTTTAAAAATTCTTTTTGCATTTCTATAGATTTGTTTAATGATTCATATGCTTGATCAAATCATGAAAATATTGTTTCTATTTTTCAAGAAATTGTTTTCATATTAAATTTAAGATCATCGAATTTTTCATCTAATTTTTCAGCTAAGTTTCCTATTACTGGTATTGATTTGAAAAATTTCATGATAGGTCAATCATCATTTATTATTTCTTTGTAGACTGCTTGAACTTGATTGTTAATTTCAGCTAATTCATTTGATACATCCATAATAGGATCTCATTCTATAATTTTTGCAGTTTTTTCTATTATTTGATCAATAGGAGCAGTGATTTTTTCTGCAAGTTGTCTAAAATCTTTTACGTTTTTGAAAGTTTCTTCTATTTCTTGTGTTTCATTTTCAGATAATTGGACTGGTTTAATAGAAGTAGTTTCTAATTTTTGTTGAGCCAATTTTTGAATTTCTTGTAATTTTTCATCTGTTAAAGTTTGAACTGAAGTATTAGTTTGTGTCATAAAAATTTTTTGTTAAAATATAAAAAGGACATTAAAATTATAAGATTTTTTTGCAAAAATGCAA
>CAYNHJ010000055.1:0-4549 GCA_964397125.1 uncultured Candidatus Peribacteria bacterium | reverse complement strand
ATGCTTTTCCTAAACTTATGTGAGCTTTGATGAAGATAGTAGTAGCTGTTATAATAGCTGTAGGATTTATAATGATTATTTTGGGAGGTTTGTTGATAACTAGTAGTTGAGCAGATCAAAGTCGATATTGAAGATGAAAAGATATGATTATAAAGGTAATTATATGAATAGCTCTTTTGTGACTTTCATGAGTTATATTGCATATGATAAATCCAAACTTTTTTAAATAGTAATATAAGTTTTATTTAATGAAAATTGAAAAGACTTTAGATTGAGGAATAATTTTAGAAGATATTATGAAAATTTGAGGGTCGTATGATAAAAGATATATAAATTTAAAAAAAATTAGAGGTAAAGATTTTAATCCATCTAGAGAACAAAAAATTGTAGATTATCCCTGAGAATATCATTTTAAATTATCTGATAAAAAAGATGTTTATATAGTTGTGTTAGAATGAAAAGAAAAAAAATTAAATTTTATAATTGAATGATTAATAGATAAAACAGTAGCTTTCATTCAAAATAAGGATTTGCTTGAAAGTGAAAGTTTTGATAATATTGATGTATGGCTTTTTGAAGATCCAGAGGTAGAAAGTTTTTTAGATAAATTAGAATATGAATGAGAGAAGGTTTTAGTTAAATAAAATATTTTGATGCATACAAAACGTCAGGCTATTACATTGGTAGAAGTGTTAATATCTATTATTGTAATAGGTATATGAATAATAGCTATTTTGGCATCTGTTATTTATAGTCTTTCTCTTTTGGATAGAGTAAAAGCAGAAACTATTTGAACAAGTTTAGCTAAAGAGTGATTAGAACTTGTTTTTTCTCTAAGAGATACAAACTTAAGAAGATGAATTAATTGGGATTGTATAAAATTTGATTCTAATTTTAATTGTATTTTGAAGTTTTCAGATTTGTATAATCAATTTTTGCAAATTTCTTTAAATCGATCAGGTTGAAATGTTTCTGATTTATATACCGGTAATTCTATATATTTTTTGGAAATTGTTAATAATAGTTGATTTCAAGTAAACAGATTATATTTGCAAACTTGAAATATATATTGATTTAATTTGTGATGGTATAATTATTTAACCTGAAAGAAAACGTTTTTTGCTAGATATATTTATTTTACTGGTTTATATTTAGCTTGAGATTGAGCTATAGGAGATACAAATAAAGTATTAAAAGTCAATTCTGTTGTAATATGGAAAAAATGATTTATAGAGAAAAAGTTTATTTTGGAAAGTGTCATAGGAGATATTTATTAATGCATTTATTTTTTTATTTGTTATAATGATAATAGCAGATTTACATATTCATTCTAAATATGCTAGATGATGTAGTAAAAAATTGACAGTAGAAAATATTTGGAAGATGGCAATAGTTAAAGGAATTGATATTATATGAACTGGAGATTTTACACATCCTGATCGGTTTGAACAATTAAAATATTATTTGGAGGTTGATGATACGGGTTTTTTGGTTCCTAAAGCTAAGTTTTTAAAAAAATGGAGTGATGATTTGAAAAGTTCAAAAGAAGAATTTTCTTTTTATGTAAATAATGAAATTTTATCAAAGTTAGAACAGGGATACTATCCTAAATTTGTTATACAAACTGAAATAAATAATGTTTTTGTTAGACAAAGTTGAAAAAAAGAAAAAAAATATAGAATTCATAATTGTATTTTAGTAGAAGATTTTCAAATTGCCGAAACGATTTTAGATTATCTTTCTCAATTTTGAAAAGTTGAATCTGATGGAAGATTGACTGTTAAGAAAGATCAGGAAGAGATATTATATTATTTAAAAAATGAGTTCCCTAATATTATTTTTTTTCCTGCCCATATATGGACACCATATTTTTGAGTCTTGTGATCTAAATTTGGTTTTTCTTCTTTGAAGGAAGCTTTTTGAAAAAGTTATTTCTTGGTTGATGCTGTTGAAACTGGTTTAAGCTCGGATCCTATAATGAACTGGATAAATGAAGAGATTGATCCTTTTGTTATAATTTCGAATAGTGATGCTCATAGTCTGGAAAATATGGCAAGGGAATGAAATATTATAAAATCTAAAGTTGAATGAAAATATAATTTTACTTATAAAGATTTAGAAAAGATTTTAAAAGAAAGAAAATATAGGTTTTTTAGAGAGTTTTTACCAAAATTTGAAAGAGATTATTTAGATAGTTTGTTTTCTCAAGAGACGAATTTTTATTTAGAAAGTACTATTGAGTTTTATCCTCAAGAGTGAAAATATTTTGGAGATGGACATTCTAAATGTGATTTTTCTTGTAGTCCTAAGGAGACAGTAGAGAGAAATTGAATTTGTCCTATTTGTTGAAAACCATTAACTATATGAGTATTTCATAGAACGTATATTTTGGGAGATAATGAAAGGGAAAAAAATATTAATTTCTGAAGTAAATATTTTTGGTCAAATGAAGAAATTAAGAAAATATCTTCTATTTTTGGACGTCCGTGATATAAGTATATTGTTCCTTTATGGGATCTCATATATGAAGTTTGGTGATTTAGGAAATGAACCAAAGCTGCTCAAAGAAAGTATAATGAATTGATTTTAAAATTTTGATCTGAATTTTATATTTTATTAAATTTGCCTCTTTCGATAGCTTTTGATTATGATGAAAAGTTTTGATTAGCTTTGGAAAAAGTCAGAAAAGGGGATATTTATATAAAGTCTTGATATGATTGAGTTTACGGAGTAGTGCAAATTTGGAATAAGATAGAAAATAAAAGTATTGATGTAAAATTGGTAAAGAATAGAAATAGTGATAATAATTATAAACAGTTAGGATTATTTTAGAGGCTATGTAATTTTTGAAAAATTAATTTTGTTAAAATGAAGAAAATTTTGTTATTTGATATGGATAACACTATAACACCTTCTAAAGATGTAATAACTGTTGATATGCTAAATATTTTTTCAAAAATTTTGCAAAAATATAGAGTTTGAGTTGTTACTTGATGATCTTTTGATAATGTAGAAAAACAGATTTTAAATTTTTTAGATAAAGATTTATATAAAAATCTTTTTATAATTTCTGAAAATGGAATGAAGATTTTTAGATTCGATTGAGATAAATGGATTAAGATTTTTAATGTACCTATTACATACGATATTGATGATTTAAAAAATTTTTTGTGAAATTTAATAATTGAAATGTGAATAAGTGATGAAGTATTTTTTGAAAGAAGATGAGAGATTTTAGTTTGTAAGTTAATATGAGATGATAATACTAAAGAAGATATAGAAAGGTTTGATCCTTTTTGAAGAAAAAGAGAAAAAATATGTGAAATTTGTAAGGAAAATTTTAAAGATTTAGATTTTTATGTTGCTTGAAGAAGATCAATAGATATTATGCCAAAGTGAATTAATAAATGTTATGCTATTTTAAAAATTATTGATCAGTTTAAATTAAAAAAATCTGATGTTGTGTTTTTTGGAGATTCTTTTAATAAGTTTTGAAATGATTCTTGTGTTAAAAGTTTGTGAATTGATTATTATGAGGTTAGCAATTATAAGGATACAATTAGAATTTTAAAGGAGATTTATTTGGTAAATTGATTATAGATGATTCTACTAGATTGAAAAAAAGTATCTGAAAATATTAAAAAGAAATTGAAAGATATTTTTAAAAGTTCTAAATGGAAAGATAGTTATATAACAATATTTTTATTAAATAATCATAAGCCTTCTATTAAATATGTTAATTTAAAAAGAAAATTTGGAGAGCAAGTAGGTATGAAGGTTAATATAGTAACTTGGAATGATATAGATAATCTTGATGATGTGTTTAAAAAATTACAATTTTTTAACGATGATGAAAAATGTAAATGAATAGTTTTTCAACTTCCATTGCCTGATCGATTAAAGCCTTATCAGGCTAAAATTTTGTCATCTGTTAGACGATATAAAGATATTGATTGATTATGATGAGTTGTATTTTGATTAACTATGGTGGATTTATTTGATTTTATACCTGCAACACCTAAAGCAGTTATTAACATTTTAAAATATTATCAGTTAGATGATTTTGTTTGAAAAAATATAACTATTATTTGACAAAGTAATTTAGTGTGAAAACCATTAGTTTTGTATTTAATGAAACAATGAGCTGAGGTTTTTTCTTTTAATAAATTTGTTAATGAAGAAGATTTGATTATACTTTCTAAAAGGTCTGATATTATTATTTCTGCTACTTGAAATCCACATTTAATAGATGAAAGATTTATTAGAGATAACAAGACCCAAATATTGATAGATGTATGATGGGAAGTGGTGAATTGAAAAGTTGTTTGAGATATAGATTTTTATTCTATTAAAGATAAGGTAAAAGCAATAACTCCTGTTCCTTGATGAGTTTGACCTGTAACTGTAGCAAGTTTATTTGAAAATGTTGTTGAATTAGATAAAATTTATGAAGAAATTGGAGATAATTTTAGTTTTTAAAAATATATTAATATTATGAAAAAAGAATGTATTCTATACAAAAAATTGGATAATTGAAAAGTTATGTGTA
>CAYNHJ010000054.1:1804-4729 GCA_964397125.1 uncultured Candidatus Peribacteria bacterium | reverse complement strand
GTTTTTTTCAGGAGTTTAGAATGCTACTAAGTAAAGTATCAAACTGATTGGACATCGGAAAGATAGTTAAAAATAAATTAAATAAAAGTATTTTTAATTTATCTCTAACCATCCTCTATAATAAATCTTCTACAATTCTACTTATCTCCTCTATTCTTATTATATCAATTTTAGACGAATTCAAAGAATTAACATTATTTTCAACTAAAATAATATATCACTTTTCTAAATTAAATTTTTCAATAAATTTCTCAAGTTGCTTATATTCTCTGTCAAAATTATTTTCATTTAATTGGTAACATACTTGAACTGGCAAAATCTTTCATCATTTAAACAAAATAAAATCAATATCAAAATATTTATCTTTATAATAAAAAATATCTTCATTTTCTACAAATCCTCTTTTTCTTAACTCTAAAAATACTGAATTTTCAAATAATCTTCCCAGATTCATTTCATTTATTTGTCAAAAATTTACATAAAAAAGACTATTATCTATCAAATAAAATTTTGTTAAACTTTTCTCTACCTCTCTTAGGGAAAAATTAAATTTTTTTAATCAGAAACCAAAATAAGCATCTTGAAAATAATCAAACCATTTCAAAACTATCGGATACGAAACTCAAAATTGCTCTGAAAATTTATTTAAAGATATTAAATTTGCAAAATTATATATTAAGTATTTTCTAAACTTTTTTAAATTAACTATATCCCTAATTTTAAATCTATCTACAATATCTCTATAAAAAATTAAATCATAATAAGTCTTTACTATAGAATGTTTTATCAAATCATTTTCTTCTAAAACTACTTCAGGAAAAGTTCAATATTTCAAAAAATTATTAAGTAAATTTTTGTAATGATTCCATTCATCAATACTATATTCAAAATTAACCTCTAATTTTGTATTTTTAAAATTTAAATATTCTTCAAAATCTAAAGGTAAAACTTCAATCGTTAAATTTTTACCTCTAAGAGCAGTATTTACATCTCTTGAAAGCATTTTAGCACTCGAACCGGTAACAACAATATTTATATTAAAATTGTTCAAAACTCTAACTATAAATTTCTCCCATCAATCAATATTTTGAATTTCATCAAAGAAAAAATAAATATTTTTATCTTTTGTGGATTTTCAAGAAAGTTCAAAATAAATTTTTAATAGTATATCAAAATCATTCACATCAAAATTTAAAAGTCTTTCATCTTCAAAATTTACATAAAGAATATTTTTCTTATCTACTCACCTTTCTAAAAGTTCTTTAATCTTTAAAAAACACAAAGTTGTTTTTCAACTTCTTCTAGGTCAAACTAAACTAATCGCTTTTTTAATTTTCAAATCAGGAATATTAATTTTTCTTTCTTTATAAGAATCAATATCTTGGTGTCGGAAACTAACAATAATTTCTTTTAAGATATTATTAAGCATAGTTTATAAAAAAATAACAATATTATAAAGCATATTTTATAATACTATTTTTTCTATAAAAATCAAGAAAAATAGCAAATACTTAAAAAACCTCTACATTACCTAATCACAACTTAACTCAACTTCCTATTCCCAAAAAAGGTATTAATTTTAAATTTATATTTAAAAGTTTCAGCAATTTTTTATCAACACTATCAAAGTCATAAACAATATAGCTGACTTTTCATACACATCAAGACCTTGGAACTTTTTTTATTTCTACTATCTTTGTTTTAATATTAAAATTTTTAACTAATACGTTTTCTTTAAGCCGATTTTTATAATTTTTTAAAAATTCACTACCAAAAACTAAATCAAATTTTTCTTTAAAAACATTAAGTTGGTTATAAGCTCTATTTATTGTAGAAAATAAAAACTGCCAAGATGTTGGAAGTAAATAAACTTTTTGCCTTTGTCTTATCATAGTTGGAGAAAGAAAATTAAGTCAAAAAGATTTTTTATCAAAAGGCTGTATATCAAAAACTTTATCCAAATCCAAAACTTCAAAATCAAATTTTAAACCTGTAATCTGAAGTCTATATCAATCTATACTGAATTGTTTTGAGACATTTTTTAAAATATAGTCTACAACTTTTTTAAAATTTTCTTGTCTATAAATTGATAAAAAAATTAAAAACTGATTTTTTTTAATAGAATATGAAATTTTTAAAATATTTTCATAAACTTGTTGATCATTAGAAAAAAAATTTAAAACTAAACCTAAAATTGAATAATAAAATTGATCTTTCGTTGGTAATTGTCAAACAAACTCTGTCTGAATAGTTAGTAAAAATATCATTTTATTTTTGAATTTGTTCTTTTAAAAGTTAAAACTTCTAAATTTTCAAAACTATACCACAAAACAACTGTATAAAAGTTATTAGTTAATTTTCAAGAAAATCTTTAAAAATTTTTATAAATTTACTAGTAAAAAATAGAAGCAAAAAATAGTTTTCTTTTTTAGTACTAAAACTGTAAAATATTTTACATATTTATTACTAATTTTTTACAAAAATAAATAATTTTTAATAAAAAATATAAAAAACATTTACAGAAAACGTAAATATTATTTTACAAACCATAAACTTTCTAAAACTTTAGATTTTTCTCTAAATACCCCTTAAAACTTTTTTATCTACAAATCTATTGCTCTTTCTATCTCCTACTCTTATGAAACGATACGCCTATAGTGGCGTTGTGACCTCCTAAAAACCTATATTTTCACATCATTAAACTTAACAAAAATTTTAACTTTTTCAAGTCCTTTTCTATATTTTCTCATCATCTTTATCCAACTTCACTGAAATATATTTCAAAACATCAAAATTTAACAAAACACCAATTACAACCTAACTTTTTGAAAAAACATTCTAAAATCAATTGGACAAAAATTAATCACTAAAAAAATTAATCACTAAAAAATTCAATAACAATAAAATAATCTCTTCTATAAAATT
>CAYNHJ010000054.1:0-1704 GCA_964397125.1 uncultured Candidatus Peribacteria bacterium | reverse complement strand
AAAAATTAATCACTAAAAAATTCAATAACAATAAAATAATCTCTTCTATAAAATTTTTTCTATTAAAAAATTTGGAATAAAAATAACTTCTTTTTCTCACAAATATCTTTTAGTAAAAATCGATTTAGTTGTTCTAACAAAAAAAGAGATTTTCTCTCAATAAATTTCATTAAAACTTTTAAAAATCTTAGGAATGTTATCTTTATCGTTTGATTTTACTTCAATAGGTATCAGTCTTCCCATCAAATCTTGAATAACAAAATCAATTTCGCTTCACGAAATATTCTTCCAATAATAAAGTTCATAATTTTTGTTCACTTTTAAAATTTCATTAAATACAAAATTTTCATTTATTTTTCAAATATCAACATTTCATCAAAAATAATTTACAAAACCTAAATCATTTAAGAAAACTTCAAATCTAGATGAATATTCCTTAGTTTTATCCGAAAAAAAAGGATATACTCTATAAACCAAAAAACTGTCTTCTAAAAACTTCAAAAATTTACTTACTTTATATCTATTTAATCATAACTCCTGAGCAACACTTTCAGCTTTAAATAGATTTCAAATATTCGAAACCACATACAAAAAAAATTTTTTAAAATCAATTAAATCTTCGGTTTTCATAAAATACAAAAAATCTTTTTCCAAAAATCTATCAATAATTTTTTTTAACTGTAATATTTTTTCTTCCTTAGAAGCAGCTAATACAACAGCAGGATATCAACCAAATTTAAAATACTCTTTTAAATCTTCTTCAATTAACTCATAAATATTTTTTGTATAATTCTGCTGATTTAAAAAAGATATATCTTTTCATTTAAAAAATAAAAATTCACTAAAACTTAAAGGATAAACTTTTATCATTTCTCATCTACCAACCATTGAAGAACCTACTCTTTTTATTCACCAAAACCTAGATCAAGTTGCAATAATTTTAGTTTTTACATTTACATCATCATATAAAGATTTTAAAATACTTTCAGGATCTTCTAAATACTGTACTTCATCCAAAAACAAAACCCCATCTTCATAAACATCAAAATTAAAATTTAATTTTAGCCAATTGATAAATTCCTGTTTAGATTTAAATTTAATTCAAAAATAATCTTCCAAATTCACATAAAGATTTTTTACAGTCAACTCTTTTTGAAATTGTAAAATAATGGTAGTTTTTCAAACTTGCCTTGCTCAAGTTAGAATTATCACTTTCTCTCTTTCTAAAGCTTCTTTTAACAAATTTAGGTATTTTTCCCTCTTAATTATCATCAAATTTAATACTAAAACTGTAAAATAATCTCCATAAATAGTACTAAATTTAAACAAAAAAACAAGAAAATTTTTAAATAGATAGCCGCAGAAAATTAAAATAATTTTAGAAGACAGGAAATTTATCTCTACACAACATTATTACTTTAATATACCAATATACTACCTTTCCTTATCTTCTGCCCTTCCGGAACAATATACCGTTTCAGAATAGCTTTAGATAGTTAGATATTTAGATCTCTAGTTTTTTATCTTCAAATCTATTAGTCTACTAATCTTATAATTTCCTGAAACGATACGCCTTAAAAGGCGTTTTCTCCCAAGAATAGAACACGTTCTTAAAAATGGAACTTTGGAAAATGTTAAACAACTTGTTTCGATACGCCTTAAAAGGCGTTTTCTCCCAAGAATAGAACACGTTCTTAAAAATGG
>CAYNHJ010000053.1:0-4744 GCA_964397125.1 uncultured Candidatus Peribacteria bacterium | reverse complement strand
TTTATTATCATTAAGTGATACAATTTGTGGAAACCTAAAGTTTAAGTTTATTTTTAAAACGTGATTAAGTTGTCATAATTGTCTCATTCAAACCAAAATTAATTTATCTCCCCTAGAGTTGTCTACTAAATATTTTGCTAAAAATTCGTCTCAATGTTTTTGTGTTAATAAAATATATTCTGCTACTGTGTCTTTTCAACTAGCTGTTGGTCAGATTATTCATATAACAGTTTTCATTTATTTTAAATTTAAAATTTTAAAATTTTATCGTAGATTCCGGGGTTGAGATTTAATGAGATTTAATATAGATTTTATTTTAATATTTGCAGCATTTTATAACATTTTAATTGAAATTCAATGATTTTTTATTAATTTTTTGTCAACAATTTAATATTTTAAAAGTTAATTATGATTACTATAAAAGATATTCTGAAAGCAGAGACAAATTTTGATAACGCTATTGTTAAAGAGACACCATTAGAATATAGTGATTTCTTATCAAAAAGATTTGAGGCTAATATTTATTTAAAGAGAGAAGATCTACAGCTTGTGAGGTCTTATAAGATTAGAGGAGCTTATAATTTTATTTCAAATTTACCAGAAAAATATAAGTCTAAAGGTGTTGTTGCTGCTTCCGCTTGAAATCACGCTCAAGGTGTAGCATTAGTTTGTAATAAGTTGAAAATTAAATGAACTATTTTTATGCCTAAAACTACTCCTAATCAAAAAGTAAGAAAAACAAAAAAATTCTGATGAGATTTTATAGATATAAAGTTGATAGGTGATAATTTTGATGAAGCCTATACTGAAGCAGTTAAATATTGCAACGAAAAGGGAGCTGTTTTTGTTCATCCTTTTGATGATGAAAAAGTTATAGCTGGACAATGAACAATAGGTTTAGAAATTTTAAAGCAGTTGGGAAATAAACCTATAGATTATGTTATAGTTCCTATAGGATGATGAGGTTTAATTAGTTGAATTAGTATCGCTATAAAGTCTTTATCAGATAATACAAAAGTTATAGGTTTAGAACCAACTGGTTCGCCTGATTTTTATAAAAGTTTCAGAAAATGAGAAATAGTTTCGATAGATAAAGTAGATGTGTTTGCGGATTGAGTAGCTGTTAAAACTCCTTGAAAAAAAACATTTGAGATAGTTAAAAAATATGTAGATGATATTTTGTTAGTTGAAGAGTGATTAATTGCAAAGTATTTGTTGGAGATGATGGATGATGCTGGTATAATATTGGAACCTGCTTGAGTTTTATCAATAGCATGATTAGAGAAAATTAAGGATAAAATAAAAGGTAAAAATGTAGTTTGTATTCTTTCATGAGGTAATTTTGATTTAACTAGACTTCCAGAGGTTAAAGAAAGGGCTTTAAGATATGAATGATTAAAAAGATATTTTATTATAAAGTTTCCTCAAAGGCCAGGTGCTTTAAGAGAATTTTTGAATTTGTTAGGGGAAGATGATGATATAGTTTATTTTGAGTATATTAAAAAACATGCAAAAGCAACTTGACCAGCAATTGTTGGAATTGAGACTTCAAAAAAACAAAATTTCGAAAAATTGATAGAAAATTTCAAAAAGGCAAATGTAGATTTTCAAGATATAACAGATACAGATATTTTTGAACTTTTAATATTGTAATTTTATAAAAATGAAAAATGTTCAAACAAGTAATGCTCCTCAGGCTATCGGTCCTTATTCTCAAGCAGTAATAGTAGGTAATATGTTATTTGCGAGTTGACAGATTTGATTAGATCCTAAAACAATGAAATTGGTTAGTTGAATTGAAAATCAGACTCATCAAGTTTGTAAAAATTTGAAAGCTGTTTTGGAAGCTGCAGGGTATAGTCTGCAAGATGTAGTGAAAACAACAATTTATTTAAAAAATATAAAAGATTTTCCAATAGTAAATCAAATTTATTGAGAATATTTTTCACACAAACCTGCAAGAAGCACCGTTCAAGTTGCTGATTTACCATTAAATGCTTTAATAGAGATAGATGTTATTGCAGTCAAAACAAATATCTAAATGTGAACCTATTTTTAAAACAGACTTTAGAAAAGTTTATATAAAAAATCAATTATCTCCTGATATTTTAAAAAATAAGAAAATTTTAGTTATAAGACCAGATAGGTTATGAGATTTGTGTGTTAGTTTCCCTTTTGTTTTTTTATTATCACAGTTTGCTAAAAAAGTTGATCGATGGATTAATAGAAAGTATTTTGTTCTTGCTAAAAAACTTATAGATATTTTTAATTTGCCAAATGTAGATATATTTATTTATAATCTTGAAAACCGAGATGATTTTTTTTGATATACACAAGAAAAACATAGTAAATTGTTGAGATTTAAATTAGGGATAAAATTTTTGTTTTCTAGAGATTTTTTTTGATTAATAAAGTTTTTTAAAAAATATGATATTATTTTTGATTTGGTAGGGAAAAGAAGATTTCAATTAATAATGTTTCTTTCTAAATTGTTAACTCCCAAGATAATTTGTGGTGTTGATAAAACTTTAACAGATAAATTACTTGATACTGTTCTTTATAGAGGAGATTTTGAAAATATAATAGATCAATTTATTAAGTTTATAGACTTAAATCAAGATTATTTGTCAGAGTTAAAAAAACAATTTTTAAATATACAAAGCAGTAAAAATTGAGATTATATATTAATTCATATTGGCTATTGATGAGAGCAGAGTAGAAATTGGTGATATGAAAATTGGAAAGAATTAATTAGATGGCTGACTGATAAAGATTTTAATATTAAAATAGTTTATACTACCTTAGAGATTAATGAATGAAAAAAATTGTATGATGAGTTTGGTAATTATTCTAATGTTGAATTTGTCGAGAACCCGTCGTTTGAAAAGTTTTTTTATTTAGTTTTAAATTGTAGTTATTTTATAGGAGTTGATAGTGGACCTTTCCATTTAGCAGATATTTTATGAAAGAGAGGATTAGTATTGTTTTCTAGAGAAAATGAAAAAATATGGGGACCTCGAAATCCCCAGATAAAAGTTTTAAAATTTTTTAAATGAATTTGTCTTAGAAGAAATTGTATTTATGATTATTGTATAAAATTAATTTCTGTAGAGAAAGTTATAAGTGTTCTAAAAGAAGATTTAAAATTCACTTAATAAAAATTTAATATTTTGGATTTTATATGATATTTTTTGTTGAACATATAATAAAACTTCTAAGATGAATTTATATTTCTTTGAAGGATTCTTTTGATAAATTTTTTCAATTTTTTCTATTGCATCTATAACTTTTTGATTAATTTTTTCTAATTTATATAGTTGTTTCTTTAAATCTAATTTTTTAATTTTGCTAAATAATTTTTTATTTAATATTTGATCTATTTGGTTTTCTATTTTAGGTGTTAAGTATTCAAATTTTGTTTTGATTTCTGAAAATTTATCTTTTGAGCATCCATTTACTTTTATCCAGCCTGTTGGAACTTGGCAGGGAGTAGGAAATACTTTACATTCTCAAGTTTTAGGGTTATAAGCTGGTTGTGTTACTTGAATACAAAATTGTTGTCACATTACAGTTTGACTTATTAAAATTCAAAAAACAAGGCTAGCTAATAAAGTATATTTTTTCATTTTATTTTAAAGTTAAGATTTAAATTCAATGTTGAAGTTCTTCGTTTGTTAATTTTACATTAGGTATTTCTTGTTTTAATTTTTCCAAGGCAGTGTAAAAATCGTCTTCAATTATTCTTACACGTGCTCAATATATATTTTGGAATGCTTTTGAAACAATAGTTTCTTTTTGTAAAGCATTTTTTAGTCACATTTCTTCATATTTTTTATTAAGTATCTCCTTAACTTCTATTAATTTTTGAGCTCTTTTAATTCTTTCTTGTTCAGCTTCTTTCAGAGTAGAATCTAAAAATTCATCAATTCTTTTTAATACTCTTTCAAAAGCGTATCAAGGGAACCTTTCATCTTTGAAATAATCTATTACAAATCATACAGTGATATAATATGGTTCATCTACTTTTTCAGGCATTATGTTAGATTCTTTTTCTTCAGGAGAGTTTAGAAGGTAATATTTAAATATTTCATAAGCTTGATGTGATTTGTCTCTCAAAGTTGGTCATTTTTCAGTATTTAATGCTATAATATAATCTTTAGCTATTTTTGGTAGTATTACAGCAGGGATTTCTGTAATTCATAGCTCTTTTGCAGCTTCCAGACGATGTTGTCAGTTTATTACTTCATATATACCTTCTTCATCAGAAGGAATTACCAAAATCGGATCTACAAATCAGATTTTACTGATAGAATTTTTTAATCTTTGTATTAAAATTTTTGAAATATCTCTTTGAATAGAAGGAATAATAATATTTTCTATAGGTAAAAGTCCTACTTGAATTTCATAACCTTTAAGTGGTTCATTAAATTTACAAAAATTCATTATGTTTTTTTAAAGTTGTAAATTAATATTATATAATATAATAGTTTTATGATGTTATAATTCAATAGTTTTAATAACAAATATTTTTAACTATCCAACATATTCCTAAAGCATCAGCAGTATCGTGATATTCAGGTAGATTTGATAACTTGTAAATTTTCATTATAGTTTGTTGTATAAGTTTTTTACTTGCTTTTCAATTTCAAGTTATAAATTTTTTAATTTCTTTTGGAGTAAATTCATAAATTTTTATTCATTTTTTTAAAAATAGAGTAATTAAAGCTCATCTTACTCAATATAC